>VGKO01000005.1 GCA_016867035.1 Candidatus Pacearchaeota archaeon | reverse complement strand
TTCTGGATTGCATAGAACGTATTAACTTCTTCCTAAATTTAATTGAAAATTCTATAAAGATTAAAAAATATATTTTGAACCAACATAATGCTTTTAAATAATAAAAAGAGTTTTATGTTATGGGAAAAAAATCTGACCTTGTTCTTGAAGCAGTAGTAGAATTTACTCCTGCGCTTTTGGAGTCAGGAGCTATGGAAATACCTATAAAAATTTTAAATGCAGTCTACCATCATAAATTAAAAGAACCAAGTGAAGCAACAGAAAGAAGAAGGGAAAGAGTTCAACAGACAAGATCACTTTGTTTTCTTAATGATCATAGGCAAATGGATATAAAACTAGGAGATGATATTATAGTAGAGGGTGAATATAACTCCCAAGCAGACGATTACGACCCTATAAGAATCCATAGAAGGCAAGGAATGCGAATATTGGCAACTTACCACCTAGGAAAGACTAAGCCCGATGCAGCCTCTATTATATAAAGAAGATTATAGATAAGTTAATATTTCTTATATAGATTAGTTTAAAAACATCACAAGTCTCTTAAAATTAAGCCGACGTGGGATACAGAAAATCAATTATTTTCTGTCCCTTCAAAACAAGTATATTTTGAAGTCAATGGTACTCTACATTGTCCCACAGATTACTTTAAAAATAATAAAATATTAAAGAAATTAAGCCGACGTGGGACAATGGTACTCCGCCTGCCTTGAGAGCAGGTTTCCGCAAGGATTTCCCGGTTCGATTCCGGGCGTCGGCGTTTAAAACATGAAAAAAGAAATGAAAATAGAGCTGAAAAGAAAGGCAATACATTTATCTTCGGTTTTTGCAATTCTATTTTTTCTTATAATCTACTTTTATCTTGGAAAAGGGCTTGCCCTATTGGCAACAACCCTTGTTTTATTGATATTAATGTTTAATGATTATTTGAGGGTTGAGAAAAATAAACCTATTAATTTTATAAAGGATATCTATAGAAAAAAAGAAGAAAGTCATTATTCTGCTGCTGTTTTTCTTTACCTTTCGTTTATAATTTGCTATTCTTTATTTGAAGTTCATATAGCTACTGCTGCTTTATTGATGATAATAGTCGGAGATGCTTCTGCAGCCTTATTTGGAAAAACTTTGGGCAAGAGATTTGTAATGCGTAATAGAACTCTTGAGGGAATAATTGCGGAGTTTGTTATTAATTTCATAATTGCTGTGCTTTTGTTAAATAATTGGTGGTTAATACTTGCTATGAGCCTAACCGCAACAATCAGCGAAACACTTACCTATAAACTTGAGGATAATCTAGTAGTGCCAATAACAACAGGATTCTTCGGACAAGTTGTACAGGTAATAGTTAGAGCAATATAAAATGAAAGTTATAATCATTCATGGTTCTAAAACCTATTTTGGCAAACCCAATAAGAGAAATTTAACTTATTTACTAGCCAAAAAAATGATTGGAACAGACCCAAATTTTAATTATGCAAAACAAATAAAGGACTACCTTATAAAAAATAAAGTAAAATGCAGAATATTTTATTGGGGCGGGGATATCTGGCTTTGGAGAATAAAAAAAGAAGCTAATAAACTCGCGCAAGAAATCAAGAAGGCAAAACAACCTGTAATAATTTTTGCAAAGAGTAATGGGGGGATTATAGCCCAACTTGCTTCTAAAAGAACCAATTTAATAAAGAAAATAGTTCAGATAGGTTGCCCAAATCTCTCAATAAAACCATTATCAAAAACCAAGATTATCAATGTTTATTCAAAAGAAGATAATATCCAAAGAAGAGGAATTATTCTTAATTCTATACTGAATTTAAGTCGCGGTTCTAGAACCTTAAAGGGTAATAATGTGAAAAATATTATTCTTAGAGATATAAATCATAGAGATTTTAATTCAAAGAAAATGTTTGATTTCTATTATAAGCTAATAAAATAATTATCTTCTGCCAAAAAGTCTTTTCCAGAAACTAGGCTTATCTTGGGCGGCAATCTTAGCAGCCATTTCTTCATCATCAATTGTTTCGTATTTTATAACTGGCTTTTCAGACATCTTTGGAGCTTGAGCAGCTAGTTGTCTATTAGCAATTTCAATTGCTTTTTCTACACTTGTTCTAGAATATCCCTGATGTAATAGGGAATATCTTAAAGCATCAAGAGTATATCCTTTTGAAATATTCTTTTTTACATAATCTGCAAGTTTTTGATTTTGATTTTCTGGATTTGACATATTAAACTCAGGTTTGGGGTGTTTAAAAAGATTGCTCAAGAAAAATGTATATTTTGGAGTGACAAAATTCCGGGGTTTTTTGGGCTTTTTCTAAAGAACAAATTTAAAAACATCCGATGTCTATAGTTCTAATGGTTCAAGAGGTGCTCGTTGGAATTAGTATTATTATAGCCCTCTCTTCTTTACTAACTATTTTTGCCAGAATTGTAAAACAACCGCCAATTATAGCTTACTTAATTGCGGGAGTTTTAGTTGGCCCGCTGGCCCTTAATCTAATTGGAGATAATACTAATTTAATTCAAACCTTTGCTAGAATTGGAGTGGCTTTTCTTCTTTTTATTGTTGGACTCGTCTTGATTTTAGACTTTTAAAAGAAATTGGAAAGGTTTCTACAATTGCAGGCATAGTTCAAATTGCAATCGTTGGGGTGCTAGGTTATTTTATTGCAATTGCCATGAATTTTTCAGTTATAGGCTCGGTTTATATCGGAATGGCTTTGGCTTTTTCTTCCACTGTTGTTGTAGTAAAAATCCTTTCAGATAAAAAGGAATTAGATACCCTTCACGGAAGAATAGCCCTAGGTATTTTAATTATTCAAGATATTTTCGCAGCTATTGCACTTATGATTCTTCCATTAACTAATAATTTAGGCGAAGCAAGAGAAATAGTTCTTAAGGAATTTGGAATTGCTATTGGATTAATTTTCTTAGTATTCTTAATTTCTAGTTTTGTCTTTAGAAGATTAATGGATTATTTGGCAAAAAATCAAGAAGCCTTGTTTTTATTTGGAATTGCATGGGCGCTTGCTTTAGCTACTTTATTTAATTATTTGGGATTTTCATTAGAAATAGGGGCATTAATAGCAGGAATGTCTTTAGCTTCGAGTAAATATTCCTTAGACTTGGGCGGAAAAATGAAACCCCTAAGAGACTTTTTTATTGTCTTATTCTTTGTATTTTTTGGAAGTCAACTTACAAGCATTACCCCAACACTAATTCGAGATGCATTAATATTCTCGGTTTTTGTTATGTTCGGCAAACCTTTAATTGTAATGATTATACTTACAATATTTGGATACAAAAAGAAAACAAATTTTCTTGCTTCAATAAGTCTTGCTCAAATCAGCGAGTTTTCGCTTATCTTAGTTCTCCTAGGATTCAGCTTAGGACACTTTGGTGCAGATGTAATGAACCTTGCTGTTTTAGTAACTTTAATAACAATTGCAGCAAGCACATATCTCATAAACTATTCGGATATAATCTCAAGAAAACTTTTGAGGTTCTTGGATATTTTTGATGGTAAAATAGATTACAAAGAAGATATGAAAGAAAAAACCTATGATATTATTTTGTTTGGATATCATCGTATGGGGTATAAACTTCTTAAATCAATAAAAGAACTTGGAGAAAGTTTTTTAGTAGTAGATTATAATCCCCAAGTAGTCCTTGCTCTAAATAAACAAAAAATAAATGCAATCTATGGTGATGCTGAAAATAAAAATTTCCTTTATGATATTCCTTTAGGCAAAGCAAAAATAATTATTTCAACAATACCTGAAGAATCTTCTAATCTTACAATACTTGAAGTATTAAAAGAATCGAAATCCGACGCTGTTTTTGTATCCACGGCTGAACAACCAAGACAAGCACTAGACTTGTATAAAGCAGGAGCAGATTATGTACTGATACCACATCATCTGGGCGGTTGGTATGCTTCAGAACTTATTAAGAAAAATAGAACAAGCAAAGAGAAGTACAAGGATATAGGTCGTGAACACTTTAAAGAGCTAAATCATGCAAAGAAAAATTCAAGTTTTAGCTAGTTTAATTAATTTAATTAAAATATAATAATTAAGAAAGGGCATTAATCTTCTTATAGAGATCTAGAGCTTCTTCAAGTCTATTCTTAGATTCTGAGTAAATAGTTAATATTTTTTCACCTTTTTTTACATTATCTCCCACGTGTTTATATAAATAAATTCCAGAACCTTTATCCATAGGACATCCAGCCGAGCTTGCAATAGCATTTATTTTTTTATTGTTTATGCTCTTTATTTTCATGTTTGTTGGAGCTAAAATATCTTTTTTATGTTTGCCTAAACGCTGTTCGATTTCTTTTATAGTCGGAACTTTTCCAGACTGTGCTTCAATAATACTCTGAAATTTATGAAAAGCTTTTCCGCTTGTTAAGATTTCTTTAGCTAAAGAATAGCCTTTTCCTTTCTTACATTTACCCGACAACTCGAGAAGTTCTGATGCTAAAAAAAGAGCTTTATTCTCTAAGTCTTTTGGAGAATCCTCTTGCTTCAAAACTCTGATTACATCTCGAATCTCAAGTAAAGGACCTATTCCTCTTCCTATTGGCTGTTCGCCATTAGTTAAAACGCATTTAAGATTTAATCCAAATTTTTTTCCAAAAAACTCAAATTTCTTTTTTAAATCTAAGGCTCTCTTTTTATCAACCTTTGCAGATTCTCCAAAGGGGATATCAATTAAAACATATTTGCTGCCTACTGCTATTTTTTTGGATAAAACACTTGCAAGTAATTGAGCTTCTGGATCTAATCCTAAAATTCTCTCGGTTTGAATAAGTTTATCATCAGCAGGAGATAATCCTAAAACACCATTCCAAACCATACAACCCCCAACTTTAGAAATTATTTTTTTTAATTCTTCTGTTGTAAACTCTACTCGGGCTATGCTTTCAATAACATCGGCTGTTCCTGCTGCACTTGTTATCGCTCTTGAAGAAGTTTTTGGCATAGTAAGCCCTGCTGCAACACAAATCGAAACAACTATTGGGGTAGTTCTATTGGCGGCTATTCCACCAATACTATGCTTATCCGCAACAACACCTGGAAAACTAAGTCTTTTTCCAACACTAACCATCGAGGAAATAAGTGCTTCAGTTTCTTGGGCAGTCATTTTATTTTTATAAACTGCTGCAACAAAATAAGCAATTTCTGCTTCAGTTAAAGCATTATTAACTATATCTTCAATAATTGTATGAATTTCGTCTTTATTCAACACAAGCCCATCCATTTTTTTCTTTATATAAAAAGCACTAGTGGGTTTGCTGGCTGGGCTTACGTCTACTTCGTCACCTTCTCGAATGTTTAAAGACTCAAGTATCTCTTGCGATACTGCAACCTCATTATTAGAAATTAAATCACGAGAAACATCGACTATAGAAACAATATCATCCGAATACTTAGAAAGATTAATTCTCTCGCCAACATGAACATTCATATGATTAGCGGTCCAACTATTTAAAATCGCTATTGGCCTTCCAGCCATAAATCTTAACTCTTTAACTTTTAATTTCATTGTAAGACAAACCTAACGGTTTTTCTTCACGAGTTTTTCCCTAGGGGAAGCTACTCGTTTTAACAAACTTGTTCATATTTAATTTCATATCCTCTTTTTTAAGTTTATAATTATCTTTTTATTTTAAGGAATTTGCGGGTTTTCTTTTAAAATAATACTCTCCTCTTTTTTGTTTTGATAAATCTCGACTAATAATATTAAATATGCTAAAATCAAAGGACCTAAGATAAAGCCAACTATTCCAAAGGCTATGGTTCCGCCTATCATACCTATCAAAGCTATTGCTGAGTTCATCTCAGCATGGCTCGAGACAATAAAAGGGCGCATGATAGTATCAACCCAATTAGTTACAAACAAACTATAGATTAAAAGACCTATAGCAGGTTCTTTAAGACCGATAGCAAAAAGATAAATGTCAACCGGTATCCAAACCATCCAAGGCCCTATTACTGGAATAATCCCTACTATGGTTGTAATAACTGTTAATAACAAAGCATTTGGAACCCCCAGCATAAAAAAACCCACTCCGGCAATTATACCTTGAACAAAACCAATTATGAAATTACCATATAAAACCGAGTTAGTTACTTTCTCAAATTTGTCAAAAAACTTTTCTTCGTGATCCTTTGAAAATGGGAAGATTATGGAAAAATATTTTCTAAAATTATCACTTTCAATTAATCCAAAAAAGAAAGTAAAAAAGAAAATTAATAAACCAAAGATTATGTCGGGAATACTCATTAAGGTATTTTTAAGGAAATTAACCAAAAACTCTGAAATAGATGCTTTCAAATTACTTGAAGCGGCTAAAACTTCTGCAGAGAATTGCGGGTCGTTTAAAAGAATAGGGAATACGCTTTTTATTAAAGTATAAACATCAAAATCCTTAATTGAAAGGTAAGTCTCAAATACTTGTTTTGTAAAAATAGGCATTGTAATTAATAAAGGTAAAATTAATATAACTAAAGTTAAAACTATAATCAAGCCAGCAGACCAATATTTTGATTTGATTTTATTGTTCAATCTTTTATAAACAGGATTAAAAAGATAAGAAAAACACAAACCCAATACTATCGGTAGCAACAGGGGTTTTACTACCAAAAAAGATAGGAAAGCTAACACTAAAATTGAAGCAGGTACAATAAATTTTTTAAAAGTTTCATCCATAGAAAAATAGGGTAAATATTCTTTATAAATGTTGTCAAGCCTTCGATATTATTTGTATTTATCGAGATATTATTTAAGAAAAAGATTTATAAACATAAATAATGAAAAGTATATATGGATTGTTTTTTAAAGAAAATATTTGGAGGTAAGAAAAGTGATGAATTGGCTCATCAGCAATTTACAAAGTTCTCTAGGGGGGAGTTTAAAGATAAGGCTATGATTAGGTTAAAAGATTCTGCCGGCAAGTTTGTTATGGATACTACCTCTGAGTATGCTCGCGAGCTTGTTATTACCTTGGCAGAAAAGCTAGGGAATAGTAAAACCCAGGTTACAGGGGCTTTGGTTTCTGCTTTAGACTTGCAGGGATTCAAGTATAAAGAAAGGAAAATGGCAATGGGTGTAAGAAAATATATGATTGAAACTGAAATGACTGGAAAAGAAATACTCGAATTAAGCGCAAGTCAACCAAAAGCATTTATTGCCTTCTCTTTTAAAGTTGGAGATTCAGAGTTATCAATTCAGCCAAAATCTCCAAAATCAGCTAAAGGTGCTAGTTCAAGCAAGAAAGAGGATGCAGAGGCTAAAATAGACTTTTGTAAGCTTAAAACTAGTGATTTTAGCTTAATTGAGGGTTTTGTGTTTGATTCAGAAGTTAGGGGGGCTAAGAAAGTAGAAATAAAGCATGATTTTATCATAAATGATATAATTATCTCGCCAGAATTAAAGAAAGAAAAGGATTTCGCTAAAATCCGCGAAATGGCAGAGCGAAAAGGCAAGATAGTTCGCAAGCTTGATGTGGATGGTAAAAAAATTGTTAAAGAGGCAGATTTTGCTGCTTAAATGATAAAACGCCCATAATAACCTTTTTAAACCCTGATTTTATAGGTATTTTATACAAGTTAGCTAATAAAACAAATTACCTAACAACCAGATGAGTTTCTGACAACATTCCTTGAAAAAGGAAAGGTTCAGAAATCCGAAGCCAAAAGCTACGAAGGGATTTCTTAGTCGGGAATTGAAATAGAAATTTGGAAATACAACCAAATAAAAATAAATATAAATAATAAAAATATAAAAATAAAATAAGAAGAAATGGGTAGAAAAAACGGACCAAGACATGGAAGTATGCAAGTATGGCCTAGAAAGAGATCTAATGATTTCATATCTAGAGTCAATTGGTCTCCAATCGTTTCTAATTCTTCTAAACTTTCAAATACTACTTCTCCACAAAAATCTACTATTCTCGGTTTCATCGCCTATAAGGTTGGAATGAAATCTGCCTTTGTAAAAGACAGTACTCCTGATTCTATGACAAAAGGAAAAAGAATTATTGTTCCAGTAACAATTCTTGAATGCCCACAAATGAAAATATTCTCTGTAAGAGTTTATAAAAATGGAATTGTAAAAAACGAGATTATAAACGACAATTTAAGCAAAGACTTGAAGAGAATAATGAAAATGCCAAAGAAAAAAGTAGATACAAAAGCAGAATTAGCAAAAATAAATTTAGAAGAAATTGATGATTTAAGACTTGTAGTCTATAGCGAAGTTGCTAAAATAGAAATAAAAAAATCTCCAGACTTGGCTGAAATTGCTTTAAGTGGTTCAAAGCAAGATAAACTTGAGTTAATAAAAAACAATATTTCCAAAGACCTTGGGGTAACTGAATTTTTCCAAAAAGGACTTGTTGATTTAAGAGGATTAACAAAAGGAAAAGGATTCCAGGGCCCTGTTAAAAGATTTGGTGTTGAATTTAGATCCCATAAAGCAGAAAAAGGACAAAGAAGAGTTGGTAGCATTGGACCATGGCACCCTACCGGAGTTCCATTTACTGTCGCTAGAGCAGGACAAATGGGTTTATACTCGAGAATTACTTACAATGCCCATATAATTGCTTCAAAAAAAATCGCAGAAAATCCTGCACTTGCTAATATGGTTTTTGATAATTTCGGAAAAATAAAAGGAGATTATGTAATAGTTAATGGAAGTGTTCAAGGCCCTTGTAAAAGACAGATATTATTATCAGCACCCTTGAGACCAACTAAAAAACAATCTAAAAAACAATACGAGCTTGTTGAGCTAAGATAAAAAATGACAAAACTACAAATATACGATACACAAGGAAAAAAATCAAAAGAAATAGCTACAAGCATATTTGATTCTGAAATCCGAGAGGATATTGTACAAAAAATAGCAGAAACTGAAAAAGAAAAACAACCTTATGCTCCTTATTTATGGGCTGGAATGGAAACATCAGCTCATGGAAATGTCAAGCACAATAGACATGTATGGAAAAGCGACAGAGGAAAAGGAGTTGCAAGATACCCTAAGAAAAGAATGTCTGATAAAGGAGAGCGTTTTGTTTGGGTAGCAGCAGTTATTCCTGGAGTAAGAAAAGGTAGAAGAGCACACCCTCCAAAAGTAATTAGGACAGATATAAAAATAAATCAAAAAGAAAAAATCCGAGGATTACTTTCAGCATTAGCTATGGTTTCTTCTGAAGAAATGATTAAAAGAAAATATTCAAGCTTAGAAAATTCAAAAATAAACTTAAAACTTCCTGTTGTTTTCGATTCAAAAATAACTTCAGTGAAAGCCAAAGAGTTCTTTAAAGCATTAGAACAAATACTAGGACAAGAACTTTTTTCAATAGCAATCCAAAAGAAAGAAATAAGAGCAGGATTAGGTAAAAAAAGAAATAGAAGATACAAAAGCAATGCTGGAATGCTTTTAGTTATAGGAAATACAGAAGAAAGAAAAATTTCAGGTATTGATGTTGTAAAAACTAAAGAATTAAGAGTAATTGATTTAGCATTAAACGGACCAAGATTAACCGCTTTCACAGAACAAGCTATCAAAGATTTAGAATTAAAAATAAATCCTAATAAGAGTAAAAATTAATAAAAAATGATAAACGCATTTAAAACAACAGAAAAATCAGTAAGATTGATTGAAGCAGAAAATACTATTGTAATAAAAGTAGATATCAAGTCTAAGAAAACAGCAATAAAAAAAGAAGTAGAAACTCGTTTTGGAGTTAAAGTTGATAGAATAAATACTTTAATAAAAGACAATAAAAAATTCGCTTATGTTAAATTAAATGAAAAGAATCCAGCAATTGATGTTGCAACTAAATTCGGATTAATCTAAAAATAAATTAAAGAAAAAATAATATGGGTAAAACAATAATACAACAAGCACGAGGGCATGGAAGCAAAACTTATAGAGTTAGACCTAAAGCTTACATCTATAGAATACAATATCCTAATCTTGGAACAATAGGCAAAGCAAAAATAATTGATTTGATAAACTCGCCAGCACACACAAGCCCACTTGCTAAAATCTCTATTAATAATCAAATATTCTATGTTCCTGCTGCAAACGGAATTTACCAAGGACAAGAAATTGAATTTGGAAGCAATAAGATAGAAACTGGAAATGTAGTTCAACTAAAAGATATTCCATTTGATGCTAGAATATTCAATATCGAAATCAGACCAGGCGATGGTGGAAAAATGATAAGAACAAGCGGAAGTTCTGCAGGTATAGTAAAAAGAAATGAAAAATCTGTTACACTATTAATGCCAAGTAAAAAAGAAGTTGACTTAGATCCTAATTGCAGAGCTACTATTGGAATAATTGCTGGCGACGGAAGAACTTTAAAACCAGTAGTAAAAGCAGGAAAGAAACACTACATGATGAAAGCTAGAAATAAATTATGGCCTAGAACATCTGCTATTAAATTCAATGCAGTTGACCACCCATTCGGAGGCGGTAGAGGTAAAAGAATAAAAAGTAAAATTGCTAAGAGAAATGCACCTGCTGGAGCTAAAGTAGGACATTTAAGACCTAGCAGAACAGGAGTTAGAAAATAAAATTCAAAGATAACTAAAAATGGCAAAAGAAGTATTATTCAAAGGCAAAACAATACAAGAATTAAAAGAATTAGATACTCGGGAGTTCGCTAAATTAGTTAAGTCAAGAACAAGACGAGCAATCCTAAGACAAACTTCTGAAATTGAAAAGTTTGTAGCAAAATGCATCCAAAATAGTTCAAAGAATAAACCAATAAAAACCCAAACACGAGAACTTGTGGTTGTTCCAAGAATGGTTGGATATAATATTGGAATTTATAGCGGAAAACAATATATCCCGACTGAAATAACTCTTGAAATGCTTGGACATAGACTTGGAGAGTTCTGTGTTACAAGACAAAAAGTTAAACATGGAGCAGCAGGTATCGGTGCAACTAAATCAAGCATGGCTAAAGCCAGCAAGAAAACATAATAATTGTAAATAAAATGGCAGAGGAAAATAAAAAAACAGAACAAAAAATGGAAGCTCAAAAACAAGAAGTAAAAACTGAAAATAAAGAAGCAAAAAAACCAGCTGTAGCTAAAACTAGTAAAAATGAGAATCTTAAAAGAGAATTTGCATTAGTAAATGGATTCAATTTAAGTATGTCTCCAAAAGAATCAGGACATATATGCGACATGATTCGTAATAAAAATGTTGATGATGCTATAAAAATGGTTGAAGAAGTAATCGTATTCAAAAGACCAGTAAAAATGACTTCACGAGAATATCCACACCAACATGGAAAAGGAATAGCCGGAGCAAGTTATCCAATAGAAGCTTGTAAAAACTTTTTGAGATTATTAAAAAATCTTAAAGCTAACGGCCTACACCATGAATTGGAATTAGAGAAAGTAGTAATCTTTTGCAAAGCAGACAAAGCTTCAAGACCCTACAGACGAGGCGGGGCTAGATTCAAAAGAACAAATGTAATGCTGAAATTAATAAAAAAAGAAGGAACAAACAAAAAAACTAAAAAAATAATGGAGAAGAAATAAAATGGATGAGAAAAAATTTGTACAATTCAAAAAGAAAGAATATGAAATGAAAAGATATGTTTGGAATACTTTAGGAAAAGGCAAAGTAAGTGCAATTAAAGTAGAATATACACCTATTGGAGAAAAAATAATTGTTTCCACAGATAAACCTGGATTAATTATCGGTTCTCGTGGAGAAAAAATAGATAGTTTAACAAGATTCCTTAAGTCTAAGTTTAAATTAGAAAATCCTAATATTGAAATAAATGAAATAAAAAAACCAGAATTTGATGCTCAACTTGTTGCAGACAGAATTGCACTAGACTTAGAAAGATTTGGAAACCTAAAATTCAAAACAATCGCTTATAAAGAAATGACAAGAATAATGAAAGCGGGAGCGCTTGGAGTAGAAATAAGAATGGGTGGAAAACTACCTAGCGATAGAGCAAAATCTTGGAGATTTGCAGCAGGATACTTAAAAAAAGTAGGAGATAGTGCTAAAGTAGTTAATCAAGCACAATCGACTGCTTTAACAAAACTAGGAATAAGTGGAATAAAAGTAGCTATTTTGCCTCCGGATGCGTTAATACATGATAAAATTGAAATCACAGAAGAATTAAAAAGAATGATAAAAACAGGAGAAGTAGAAGAAGACAAAAAAGTTAAAGCTAAAAGAACAAAAAAAGCTAAAACAGATGAAGAAGTAAAAGAAACACCGATGGAGGAAACTCAATAATGGCATTATTAAAAGCAAAAGATGCAGCTAAACTTACTGCAAAAGAAAGAAAAGAAAAAATAGAAGAATTGAAGACAGAAATGATAAAAGCAAGAGTTGGAAATAAGAAAACAACAAAAATTAATCTTAAAGAAGTAAAAAAGGCAATAGCAAGATTACTAACAATAGAAAGATTAGAAGAAATTAAAACAAAGACAGGAGGGAATAAGTAATGGAAATTTGCCCTAAATGCGGATTGCCTATCCAAGCATGTGTATGCCAAGAAATAGGTAAGGGCGAACAAAAAATAAAAGTTGAATTGGTAAAAAGAAAATACGGAAAGTTAATAACTACTGTCGAAGGATTTAAAAACATCGACACAAAAAACATCCTTAAAGAACTTAAGCAAGTTCTCGCTTGTGGCGGAACAATTAAAAATGGCTTAATCGAACTACAGGGAGACCATTCCGGAAAAATTAAACCAATTTTAATAAAACTTGGATTTTCAGAAGAATCCGTCGAAGATTAAATAATAAAAATAAACAAAACAAAAATGGCAGAAAAAATAACAAAACAAAAAAATGAAAATATGGAAAAAGCTAATAATAGCTGCAGCGACCCAAAATGTCCATTTCATGGTTCATTAAAATTTAGGGGTAGAACTTTTAGAGGAACAGTTATCAAAAAGTTCCCAAAAAGAGTAGTTATTGAATTCGAACGAACATTATATATTGAAAAATATGAAAGATACTCTAAATCAAAAACAAAACTGCATGCAAGATTATCTGATTGTTTGGCACCATCAATAAACATTGGAGACTATATTGAAATAGTTGAATGCAGACCCCTAAGTAAAATTATCAAATTCGTTGTTTCTAAAAAAATAAGAGATAAAACAGGAGCTATAAAATGAAAGCACTAGCAGCACAACTAACAAGAGCACTAAACTTGGGAAGCATAATTGTAGCGGCAGATAATAGTGGAGCATTACTTGTTAAAATCGTTGGAGTAAAACATGGTAAGGTTGTTAGAGGAAGACAACAATATGCAAAAATGGCAGACCATGTAAAAGTATCTGTTGTAAAAGGATTACCTGATATGAAGGGAAAGGTATTTGATGCAGTCATAGTAAGACAAAAAAGACCTTATAGAAGATATACTGGAGAAAGAATATCTTTTGTAGATAATGCGGCAGTATTATTAAAAGACGAAAAAGGAAATCCAAAAGGAACTCAAGTTAAGGGGCCCGTAGCTAGAGAAGTTCATGAAAGATGGCCAAATGTCTCTAAAATAGCTAAATTTGTATTATAAACTAAATAAAAAACAAACAACAAAACAAAAAATGAAAAAACAATTTTCGAATAAATGGAAGGCAAGCAAACAAACAAGAAAGCAGAGAAAATATCTAGCAAATGCTTCACTTAGCTTAAGACATAAAATGCTTTCCTCTAACTTATCTGAAGACTTAAGAAAAAAATATGCAAGAAGAAGCTTTACCCTAAGAAAAGGCGATAAAGTTAAAGTAATGCGAGGAGAAATGTCTGGTAAGGAAGGCAAAGTAAATTTAATTGATATAAAAAACATGAAAGTAACACTTGAAGGCGTTCAAGAAACAAAGAAAGATGGAACTAAAAGAAATATTATTTTTCACCCTTCAAAACTACAAATAATCGAGTTAAATTTAGATGATAAAAAAAGAATCGTTTCATTATCTAAAGAGAGAAATAATAAAAATAAAGCTACAAAAGAAAATAAATCAGGAGGTAAAAAATAATGCATCAAAAAAGAAAAGCAATTCCAAAATTATGGGCTCTTCCTAGAACAGGAACAAAATACTTAGCAGTATCCGACCATAATCAAAGAAACTCCATACCTTTAGTAGTTGTACTTAGAGACATGTTAAAATTAGTAAAAACAAAAAAAGAACTAAAAGGACTTTTATATAACAAACAAGTAAAAGTTAATACAAAAATTGTAAGAGAAGGAAACTACCCTATTCAATTATTTGATACCATAACTTTGGTTGAGGCAAAAAAGAATTATCGTGCTGTTCTTAAGGGTAAAAGAATAGGCTTTGAAGAAATTTCAGATAAAGAAAATTCTATAAGAGTTTACAAGGTAATTAATAAAAGAATTTTACAGGGAAAGAAAATCCAAATAAATCTTGAGGGTGGAAAAAATCTTTTAACTAATGAAAAAATAAATCCTGGTGAATTTGTAGTGATAAGCTCAGATAATAAGATATCAAAAATAATTGTTCTGAAAAAAGATGTAGAAGTTATTGCAATTAAAGGAAAACACATTGGTAAAGAAGGAAAAATTAAAGAAATGTTTAAGGAAGGAGAAAATACAATTGCTACAATCTCCCATGGAAAAGAAGAATCAAAAGTTAATATAAACAATCTATATGCAAAAATTTAAAATGGCAGAAAAAACCAAAAAAATAAAAACAGAATTGAAAGAAAATAAAAACCAAGAATCTAATGTAATGAGAAAACCGCGATTAGAAAAGGTAGTTTTGAACTGCGGAGGAACTGCAGATAAACTTGAGAAAGCTCTAAAATTATTAAAAATATTGACTGGAAGAAAAATTAATGAAATTGAATCTCAAAAACGTATACCTACCTTCGGAGTTAGACCTGGATTAAAGACCGGAGCCATGGTAACAATTAGAGGAAAAGAAAAAGAAGCTTTATTAAAAAGATTATTCGGAGCAGTAAATAATAAGATAAGAATAAAACAGGTACAGAACAATCATTTTTCATTTGGAATTGAAGAATATCTTGAAATTCCAGATATGGAATATCAAAGAGACATTGGTATCTTGGGACTAGATGTAACTGCTGTTTTTAAAAGAGCAGGTAAAAGAGTAGCTTTCAAAAAGATTAAACAAAGCCGGGCTCCTCGAAAGCAAGAGGTAACTAAAGAAGAAATAATTGAATACTTAACTAAATTGGGAATAAATGTAGAATAAGGAGAAAAAATGACAGCAAGCGATTGGAACAAAGTAATGAAGCAACTTAAATCAAAACCGGCAGTAATGAATAAATATCTTAAACATAATAAGCCAAAGACAAGAAAATTTGGAATTGCGGCTTATAAATGTGAACATTGCGGAAGATTTGGGGCTAGAGTTAGCCAGTATGGCTTGAATTTATGCAGACATTGCTTTAGAGAAATGGCGGAGGAACTAGGATTTAAAAAATATAGTTAAACAAAATGAGTCAAGACAGAATATCCGATATATTGAATGAAATTATGAATGCTAAAAGAGCAAGAAAAGAAAGCATAGTGATAACTAGCCCTACTCAATTGCTAATGAAGGTATTCGAAATTATGAAGCAATATGGTTATATTGAATATGAAACCCAAGAAGATAAATTAAAAATAAATATAAAACAATTAAATGAATGCAAGGCCATTAAACCAAGATATAGTGTTAATAAAAGAAATATTGAGAAGTATATAAGAAGATTCTTACCTGCAAGAAATTTTGGTTATGTAGTTATTTCAACAAGTAAAGGATTAATGACACATCAAGAAGCTCAGGAAAGTAAAATTGGAGGAAGCTTAATTGCATATTTCTATTAAAATGGCAAAAGTACAAAAAACAAAAAGAAAAGACTTCACAGAATCCTTAACAATTCCTTCTGGAGTAGAATTAAAGGTAGAAGGTAGAAAAATAGTTGCTAGAAAAGATTCTAAAGTTGTAGAAAGATTTATTGACCCTATAATTAACGTAAAAATTGAAGGGAATAGTATTACCTTAGGTGTAAAAAAAGCGAGAAGAGCAGAAAAAAGAAAATTAGGAACTGTAATAAGCCACTTAAAAAATATCTTTGAAGGCATTGAAAAAGCATACGAATATGAATTAGAAATATGCCACGTACATTTTCCAGTAACTGTTACATATGATAAGGCAAAATCTGAATTTGCAGTAAAAAATCTTCTTGGCGAGCGATCTCCAAGATTAATTAAAGCGACATGTCCGGAAAAGATTGAAGTAGAAATCAAAGCACCAATGATAAAAATAAAATCTTATGACTTAGAAGCAGCTGGACAAAATGCAGCAAACCTAGAAAAAATAGCTAGAATAAGAAATCGAGATAGAAATAAATTTCAAGACGGGATATTTATCACAAAAAAACCCGGAAAACATTTAATTTAATCACAAAATGCCACCAAAATTTCAAAGAACAAAATATAGAGCTTATGTAAAACTTGGCTCTGGACAGAAAAGTAAACTAAAATACAAGAGAGCCAAAGGCAGACATAATAAAACAAGACAAAAATGGAGAGGCAGACCGCCTATGGTGGAAGTAGGGTATAAAAATAAAAACGATACTCGAGGATTAATAAATAATAAAATGCCGGTTTTTGTTAATAATCTTAAAGACTTAGAAAAAGCTACAAAGGAAAACATAATCATATTAGGAAAAATAGGAATGAAACTAAAAATGGAGTTAGCTAAAGAAATACAAAAAAAGAATCTTGAGGCTTTTAATTTAAATATAAAGAAATTTCTGAAAAATGCTGAAAGAAAATTGAATTTCAGAAAAAATGCAGACAAGAAAGTAGAAAAAAAGACAGAAAATAAGGAGGAAAAGAAATAATGCAAGAATTAAGAAAAAGAAAAGTATTGGCCTCAAAAGTTTTAGGGGTTGGAATGAATAAAATAGTTTTTGATAGTTCTAAACTTCCAGAGATTAAGGAAGCTATTACAAAACAAGATATCCGAGACTTATTTAGTGCAGGAATAATTTCCATAAAAGAAGTAAGGGGCAAAAAGAAAATTATAAAAAGAACTACAAAGCGAGGCCCTGGGAAAATAAAAAGAAAAGTAAATAATAGAAAGAGAGATTATATGATATTAGTAAGAAAATTAAGAAGACATGTAAAAGAATTAAAATTACAGGGAAAAATAAATCAAAATGTTTTTGAAGATTTAAGAAAAAAAATACGAGCAAAAACATTTAAGAACAAGGCTCATCTGAAAGAACATCTAAAGGAATATGAAGGAGTAAAAGAAAAATGAAATTAATACCACGAAGAAGAAGATTGGAAGCGAAAACAAATTATACTAAGAGAAAAAGATTACTTGAAGGTAGAAAACCTAGAATAGTAATAAGAAAGACAAACAGATATATAATAATCCAATATGTTGAAAGCAAAGCAGCTCAGGACAGCGTAAAGCTTACAGTTACATCAAAAGAACTTTTAAGTAAAGGTTGGCCTGAAAGCAAAGCCGGAAGCTTAAAATCCTTGGGTGCAGCTTACTTAACAGGATTATTATTCGGAAAAGAAGCCAGTAAACTTAAACCAGGAATCTTAGATAGCGGGCTAATAAGAAGTACAAATGGCTCTAGAATCTATGCTGCCGTTAAGGGAATAAAAGATTCAGGATTAAATATGCCTTGCGGAGAAAAAGTTTTCCCGGCACAAGAAAGAATAACTAAAGATGCTGATTTTTTCGAAAAAGTAAAAAAGGCAATAGAAAATAAATAAAAATGGAAGAAATAAAAGAAACAACAGGAATTGTAACTGAAAGAAAATTCAAGACTAGAGAGGAAATTCAAGAACAAGAAAGACAAAATGCCCTGGATAATTGGAAACCTAAAACAGCCCTAGGAAGAAAAATAAGAGAAGGCAAAGTAAAAAATGTAGATGAAATCTTAGAATTACCTATCCTTGAAGAACAAATAGTTGACTTACTATTACCTACAACTTCAGATTTATTATTGGTAGGACAATCAAAAGGTAAATTTGGTGGCGGAAAGAGAAGAGCTTGGAAACAGACTCAAAGAAAAACTATTGATGGAAATGTGCCTAGCTTTAGTTGTGGTGTAATTGTTGGTGATAAAAATGGACACGTAGGATTAGGATTCGGAAAAGCAAAAGAAACCTTGCCTGCGAGAGAAAAAGCGCTAAGAAGAGCTAAACTAAATGTCATAAAAGTTACAAGAGGATGTGCCAGTTTTGATTGTTTATGTTCAGAACCACACACAGTTCCATTTATTGTAGAAGGAAAATGTGGAAGTTCTGTGGTTAGATTAATTCCAGCCCCACAAGGAACAGGATTAGTTATAGGCGATGAATGTAAAAAAATATTAAAACTTGCTGGAATAAAAGATATTTATAGCAAAACATTTGGACAAACACGTTCAACAATAAACTTAGGAAAAGCTTGCATAGAAGCCCTTAAAAAAACAAATAAGGAGATTAAAAAATGATTGTACTTATAAGAATAACAGGACTAGTAAATATGAATTTAAGAGTAGAAGAAACTCTTTCAAGATTAAGATTGAGAAGAAAATTTTCATGCGTAGTAATAAAAGAAACTCCTGAAAATTTAGGAATGCTTCAAAAAGTAAGAAACTTTGTTGCTTTTGGAAAAATTAATGAAGCAACATTAGCAAAACTAATAGAAGCTAGAGCTGAAAAAATTGGGGACTCTAAAGCAAAAATAACTGGCTCTGATAAAATTGCTAAAGAAGTTATGGCTGGAAAAGGTTTGGAAGAATTAGGAATAAAACCTTTCTTCAGATTACATCCACCAAGAGGCGGAATCAAAAGCAAACTTCAATATCCTCGAGGAGTTTTGGGAGACCATAAGGAAAATATAAATAAATTAATCGAAAAGATGCTTTAAAAATGAAACTTAAAAAGAAAAAGAAATCAGTAAGAATGCGTGGCAGACATATGGGAACACATGGCTGGGGCGCTAGAAAAAAACATGTTAGCAGTGGACACCAAGGCGGAAGAGGAATGGGCGGAAGCGGAAAAAAAGGTGGAAGTAGAAAAACCCTAGTTCACAAACTTTATGGACATGATTACTTTGGAAAACAAGGAGTAACAAGCAGAGGTTCAAAAAGAAAACAAAATAGAGTAATCAATTTAGAATTAATTGAAAAAAATATTGAATCCTTAAAAGCAAAATTCTTGAAAAAAGAAGGGAAAGAAGAAATTTTAGACTTGAGCGATTATAAAATTCTTGGAGAAGGGGAAATAAAAACAAAAATTACTATCAAAGCCAAAGCAGCTTCTAAATCAGCTAAAGAGAAGATTGAAAAAACTGGCGGAAAATTAATTCTAGAAAATTCTGAAAAATCTGAGGAAGATAGTAAAGAATAAAAATAAATTAGAGAGGTTTATAAACTAAAAAAGATAGGATATGATATAAAATGTCATTTAAAGATATCCTTCATAATTTACCTGAAGTAATCGGCCCTACTGAAAAGAAACTTTCTTTTAATATAAAACTTAGATGGACAATAATTGTACTGGCTGCATTTTTTATCCTAGCTAATATCCAGCTTTATGGATTAAGAACAGAAGCCTTAATGAGATTTGAGTATATTGCAATCCTTTTGGGAACTGATTTTGGTTCTATAATATCGTTAGGTATTGGTCCTATTGTTATGGCTTCTATTATTTTACAACTGTTGGTTGGAAGTAAAATATTAAATATTGATACCTCAAGTCCAGAAGGAAAGAGATATTTTCAGGGACTGCAGAAACTTTTGGTCTTCGGGTTTATAATTTTTGAAGCAATAATTTATGTTTTAATGGGTGGAACTCCTGCAATACCGGGATTTGAATTAATAGTAATTATTCAATTAATGGTGGGTGGTTTCTTGATATTATTAATGGATGAAGTTTCTCACAAATGGGGTTTTGGTTCAGGAGTATCATTATTCATCGCAGCTGGTGTTGGTTGGAGATTAGTAACAGGATTATTTGGATTTATAGGCGCAGAAGGAACAATAGGAGCAGTTGGAGCAATACCTAGCTTCTTCTATAACTTATTTGTTGTTACAGATACAATAGGAGCCTTGAAATCTTTTGCTACTGTTCTTTCAACAGTTATAATTTTCTTAATAATTGTTTGGGCACAATCCCTTAAAATAGAAATTCCATTGTCTTATGATAGATTAAGAGGATATAATGTTAAGTGGCCTCTTGCATTTTTCTATGCTAGCAATATCCCTGTTATTTTAACTGGTGCATTTATTGCTAACTTACAATTGTTTGGAAGTTTATTCCAGAATTGGTTAGGACATGCTACTTGGCTTGGAAATTTCTCTAATGGGCAAGCAGTATCGGGATTAGCTTATTGGCTAGGAAGCACAGATATTGTTGGAGCTTTAATTGATAAGAGCTTTAGATGGGTGTTCCTCGGACAAGCAGCAACACATATAATTATATTTGTTATATTTTCAGCGATATTCTCGGTATTCTGGGTAAAAACCTCTGGAATGGATGCTGCAGCTCAAGCAAGAAATATAATTCGCTCAGGATTACAAATACCAGGATTTAGAAAAGATGAAAGAATTCTTGAATCAATTTTAAATAGATATGTTATGCCTTTAACAATTATGGGCGGTATTGCAGTAGGATTATTAGCCTCAATATCTGATATTACTGGAACAATAACTGGCGGAACCGCATTGTTACTTGGAACCATGATTATCTACCAGTTCTATCAAAATATAGCACAACAACATGCAATGGATATGCATCCTGCAATGAGGAAAATGATGTAAAATGGAAATAACAACTTTTATTCAATCTAATCCTAAACTTGGAATTTTAGTTCTTTCTTTAATTGCTACAGTAGTTTTAACAGTAATAACTTACTTTTTTACAGATAGAAACTTAATGAAGTCCATAAAAGAAAAACAAAAAAAACTTAGAGAAGAAATGAAATTATATCGAGATGATGCTCAGAAGATGATGGAAATTAATAAAAAGATGATGGAAGATTTCCCAGTTCAAATGAAACAATCTTTTAAAATAATGATTATAACTCTTTTGCCTGTTTTAGTATTTTTTAATTGGCTTAGAAATGTTCTTTCCACAACCACTCTTGCAGATAGCTGGGTTTGGTGGTATATTATTTCCTCGATAGTCTTTAGTATAGTCTTAAGAAAAGTATTTAAGATAGATTAAATCAAACCATAGCTTTAAAAATACCCCAATTCTGAAACTAATATGGAACAAGAAATTATGATGCAGATACAAATGCTTAGTGAAGAAGCCCAAAAAATAGAAGAACACGTGCAGTTAATGGATCAACAAACTAATGAATTACAAGAAATACGAAAGAGTCTTGAAGAAATAAAAAATGCTCCTGAAAAACAAGAAATTCTTTCTAACTTAGGTAAGGGCATTTTAATAAAAACTGAAGTAAAAAATAAAGAACTATTCGTTAATATTGGTAAAGATGTAGTAGTAAAGAAAACTCCAGAACAAACAATAGCTATTTTAGATAATCAACTTTTAAGACTCGGAGAAGGCAAAGAAGAGCTTATTGCAAGAATTCAAGATATTCAAAAACACGTAAGAGAAATCTTATCTCAATCAAAATCTTCGGATAAAGATTGTAACTGTTGTGAAGAAGATGAATGCGAATGCAAGGATGATTGCGATTGTGAAAGTGAAGGTCATGAATGCTCCTGCGGGCATAAACATTAAAAATTATTCTATTTTTCTGAACCTTACTTCATCTATAAATTCCTTATAATCCATTACTCCCATTTCTGTGACTATTCTTGAAATATTGGTGGCTTTAATAGGTTCAAATGCTGGATTTTCTATATGAACTAGCTTGGAGCCCCAAACCTCTTTAAAGTCTCGCTCTTCGATGGATACATTTTTTGGAGAGTATTTCCAAGAATCGGCTATAATGTAAACTGGGACTTTCTTATCTTGGGCTATTTGAGAAAACATCCCACTTCCAACCTTATTTATTACAGAATTCCATAATAAAGCATCTGCTCCAAATAAAACTATATCACATTGATCAAGAGCGATAGAAGCTGCGGAATCAACAAAGGTCGTAACTTTTATTCCTGCTTTAGTAAGTTCTTTTGCTGTTTTTCTACCTTGGAATAATGGCCTTGTTTCTGTATTAAAAACGCTAAAATGTTTTCCATTTTTTTTAGCATAAATCAATGCTTTGATTACATTTGTTGAATGGCAGTGTGTAAAAATAACTGAATCCTGTCTTATTAAATTAAAAACACTATGATTAATTTTTTCTTGTGCTTCAGAAAAATGGCTTAAAATTTTTTTCTCAGACCACTTATCAACAAGATTAAGCACATTAGAAAGCATGGGTTCTGTTGGTCTCAAGCTCAATAATTTTTTCTTGCTTTCTTCTCCAGGAATAAGATAATAAGCACGTATGGCTGCTTTAGCTACATTAGTAGCTCCCTGGATTTTTATGTCCTTAATATCTCTACAAATCTTTTCAAACCTATATTTTTTAATTTTGCCTAACATGCTCCCCTTTTTCCTATATACAACACAAAAGGATTATTTAAACCTTAATAAACTTGACTAACAATATTTAAAAACAAATAAGCCCAATAGGTGTTATGCTTGAATTACTAATTAGTCCAAAAAGAGCGGAAAAACGACCCTGGCAAATGGGGATTATAGGGTTTATTTTTGGAGTTATTGCTATGCTTGCGGCAGACAACATATTCTCTAACGATCCTGTTCTTTCGCAATATTCTGCTATATTTGTTATACTTTTTAGTGTTATTCTAACTTTACCCTATGTCTATTATACTATAAAGTATGAAGAAAGAAAAGATGTTACTATAGATAATGAGAGAAAGCTCTTGAAGGAACATAGTAAGGCAATTCTTGCTTTAATTTGGTTATTTGTTGGATTTGTCCTGGCTTTTACAATATACTATGTTGTGGTTCCAGACAGCCAAAATCTTTTAAAGGCTCAAGTTGAAACCTTCTGTCAGATTAACCGAGGTAATAACTATCAGGAGTGTGTTAAGCAATACAGTTCTTCATTCGGAGGAATAACTGGTAATGTAACTGTAAAAGAAAGATTCTTTTCTATATTCTCAAATAATATGGCGGTTTTGATATTTACTGTGATATTATCGCTACTCTTTGGAGCAGGAGCCATATTTATTCTAGCTTGGAATGCAAGCGTAATTGCGGCTGCCATAGCTATTTTTATCAAGTCAAGTTTAGCTCAACTTCCTATTGGATTCGCGAGGTACATGTTATTCCACGGAATTCCAGAAATAACTTCTTATTTTGTCGGTGCTCTTGCTGGAAAAATTCTAAGTTTGGCAGTAATTAGAAGAGACTTAAAAGCAGATAAGTTATGGAATATTTTACAAGATTCTTTATATTTAATTATTATAGCTATAATTATTTTAGTCCTGGCCGCCCTAATAGAAGTATTTATAACCCCTAAATTGTTCTAAAAAATAAGTAAAAAGGTAAAACAAAATGACAAATTATAGATGTATGAATTGTAACTACAAATTCCAAGCAGACAAACCTCAGAAAACTTGTCCGTATTGTAATAAAAGTGCAGTACAAAAAGAACCTTCTGCAGAAGATTTACTTGGTGATTTAGATATAGAATAAATGGAAAGCGAAGAAAGAATTATTGAACAAAGAAAAAAGAAAATTATTGGTTATTTTAAAGAAAACAATAAATTGTGGATTTATGTTGTTCTTTTACTTTTAGTTATACTTGGAATTTATATCAGGTATCAGCCCCTAACAGACCATAACGGGAATCCTGGATTGTGGGATGCTACACAAAATGACTATACTTTAGGGCCTGATTTAGACCCTTTTCTTTTCTTGAGATATGCGAGAGAAATAATAGAAACAGGCGAGCTCTCTCAAATAGATAATATGCGTAATGTCCCCCTAGGTTTTGATACAACAACCGAGTTGCAGATGGTTTCTTACATGATTGTTCTTACCTACAGAGTCCTAAATATATTTGGAACCTATAGCATAAATTATGCCGGCGCTTTTATGCCTGTTTGGATGTTTGCTTTAACAATAATTGCATTTTTCTTTTTTGTTCGAGAAATTTTTATAAGAAAAAATGAAAAAGAAACCGAATTAAAAGCCAATTTAATTTCACTTGTTTCAACTTTATTTATGATTATTATCCCTGGATTTTTATCCAGAACAGTTGCTGGAATTCCTGAAAAAGAATCCGTTGCTTTCTTTTTTATGTTCCTTTCTTTCTTTTTATTCTTAAAGGCTTGGAAAACCGAGAAACTATTACCATCTTCCATTATTGCGATACTTGCCGGAATCTCTACAGCACTTATGGGTTTGACTTGGGGTGGAGTTACTTATATTTATATAGCAATTAGCTTGGCTACTCTTGCGGCGTTTATTATTAATAAAGTAAATAAAAAAGAGACATTCGTGTATGGTTTATGGCTTGTTTCCTCTCTCTTAGTTTTATTGAGTTTAACTAATAGATTTAGTTTAAAGGGTTTTATACTTGGATTAGACACGGGTTTAGCTACTGCTTGTTTAGGAATACTAATTTTTCATTTAATATTATGGAAAACCAATCTAAATAAAATAATTAGATTAGATAAAATCAATCTTCCGGATAATATCAAAACGATAATTCTCTTCTTGGTTGTTGCAATTATAATTGGATTAATAATTTCTCCTGGTTCTATATTTGAACTATTTCAAAGAGTAAATGATAGATTAATTAAACCTGTAACCGGAAGATGGAACACTACGGTTGCTGAAAACAAACAACCATATTTTACAGAATGGTTCTCTAGTTTTGGTAAAACTCTTTTCTGGGCTTTTATAATTGGTTCTATTGTTCTTTTCAGTAATATATTTAAAAAACTAAAGAGAAAAGATAATATTATTTTGACTTTAAGCTATGTAATCTTTTTATTTGGATTGATCTTCTCAAGATATGCTTCGCATCCTTCTATTCTCGACGGAGAGGGGTTCTTTAGTAAGTTTATGTATTATGGTTCTGCCTTGATATTTTTAGCTACAATAATTTATTATTACAATAATTATCATAAACAAAAAGATCCTGCCTTTGATAACACGGAGTATGAATATCTATTATTATTCTCTCTTTTCATACTTACTCTGTTTACAGCAAGAAGTGCGGTTAGACTTATTATGGTTCTGGTTCCTCTAGCTCCAATATTCCTTTCCTATTTCTTAGTTGATTCTGGATTTAAAATAAAATCTAATAATAAAAATAAAGTGATTTACATAGCTATCTTCTTTATACTTCTTTTTATAACAATATTCTCTGCAGTAGATTATTATAAAACTGTAAAAAATACTTCTTACGGATATATTCCTTATTACTACACCAATCAATGGCAAAATGCTATGGCTTGGGTTAGAGAGAATACTTTAGAGAATTCTGTTTTTGCTCACTGGTGGGACTATGGATATTGGGTTCAGTCTATGGGTAATCGTGCAACAGTTACTGATGGGGGGAATGTAATTGTCTGGTGGAACTACCTCACAGGACGATATGTTCTAACAGGAGACAATCAAAATCAGGCCCTCGAATTTTTATGGAATCATAATGTCGATTATCTGTTAATTGATTCTAGCGATATTGGAAAATATGGTGCTTTTTCCCAAATTGGTAGCAATGAAAATTATGATAGACTTTCTCAGGGACCTCTAACTTTTGTTTCTTATCCTTCGAATATGATTGAAACTAAAACCGGTGTACAACGAATGTACACAATTAATGCAGGAGTATACTCTCTTGATGAAGATATAAGCTATACTCTTAACAATACTAAATATGATCTATTCCAAGAGAACTCAGGAATTGGTGGAATTTTACTTGAATACGGCGAACAACAAGGACAGGCAGTTTTTAAACAACCTCATGCTCTTTTTATCAATAATAATAAAAGAGTAGACTTGCCAATAAGATATCTACAAGCAGGAAACGAACTTTATGATTTTAAAACAGGAATTAATGCTGCAGTTAAAGTAATACAAAAAGTAGGAGTTTCTAATAATCAATTATCGGTAGATAATCTGGGCTCTATAATTTATCTTTCCCCTAGAGTATTACGTGGATTATTAGGCCAAGTCTATATATTAAATAATAGTCTTGGAAATTTTCCTAATTTCAAAATAGCTCACATTGAAAAAGACATAATAACAAGAAGCTTTAGTCAAAACTATCAGGGATTAGAGGAGTTTGTTTATTACGAAAACTATGGCGGATTACAAGGACCAATAAAAATTTGGAAGATAGAGTATACTGGACAAGAGAAAGAAAATTTAGAATTTGTTCAGAAAACAGTACCAGAATATATTACCTGGAAATTCTAATTAATAAGATTTAAAAGTGAGAATTACATTGATAAAATATGAATCTCCTACTATTCTTGGGATTGCTAGTAAGCCTAATTGCTACAGCTTTAGCACTTCCCTATTGGATAAAGAAATGTAAAATTATCGGATTATTATGGGAGGATATGAACAAGTATCTTCATCCTAAAAATGTAGCCGGGTCTGGGGGAATAGTTGTTGTTTTTGCGTTTATATTTGGATTATTAACTTATATTGCACTTCAAACCTTTTTCCTTAACGAAACCGGATTAATAAGATTACAAATATTTGCCTTAATAAGCACAATATTAATTTTAGGATTGGTAGGTTTGGTCGATGATTTGCTGGGGTGGAAACATGGTGGATTATCCCCTAGATTCAGAGTTTTTTTAGCTTTGATTGCTTCCATACCTTTAGTAGTAATCAATGTTGGAGAACACACCATGAGTTTCCCTTTAATTGGTCAAATAAATTTGGGTTGGATTTATCCAGTAATACTAGTACCTCTTGCGATTGCAGGGACAACAACCACTTATAATTTCTTAGCTGGTTTTAATGGTCTTGAAGCGGGGCAAGGAATAATAATCCTCTCCTTTTTATCTTTTATAGCCTATATAACTGGTTCGCCTTGGTTAACAATAGTAGGGTTAACAATGGTGGCAAGTTTAATAGTGTTTTACGCTTACAATCGATATCCTGCTAAAGTCTTCCCAGGAGATATATTAACTTATTCAGTGGGTGCACTTATAGGAATTATGGCTATACTTGGAAACTTCGAAAAAATAGCTTTGTTTGTATTTATTCCATACTTATTTGAAACTATCTTAAAAGCCGGAAGAGGTAAGCTTAAAAAATATTCATTCGGAATACCGAATAAGGATAATAGTTTACGATTGCCCTATGAAAAAGTCTATGGTTTAACGCATTTTGCAATACTAATCCTAAATAAATTTAAAAAAAAGGTTTACGAAAAAGATGTTGTTCACTTTATTTTTGCCATACAAATTATTTTATGTTTATTGTCTTTAATCTTATTTTTGTCTTACCTCTTTTAATTAAAAATGATTAAAAAAAAGATAGGTACTTACCTCAACAATGAACTTTTTATTGGAAGTTTGATTATTGTTGGATTAACTTTTTTGGGAAATCTCTTTAGTTATTTATTTCAGTTTTTGGGTGCAAGACTTTTAGGACCAATTGATTACGGAATAGTCGCTATAATCACAAGTTTAATAGCGATATTTTCTATACCTTCTTCTGCAATTCAAACAGTTATAGCTAAAGAAACCACTACATTAAAAGTAAAGGGAAAAACTAATAAAATAAAGGGGTTGATGTACTCTTCTATAAAAAAAGTTATCTTAGCGGCATTAATATTATTTATCATATATTCTATTTTAGCTATTCCTTTTTCAAATATTCTTAAAATAAAATATGCCTATTTGTTTTATACTGGATTTTTTATATTCGCTGCATTTTTATATCCCGTTACAACAGGAATTGTTCAAGGCTTAAAAAAATTTAGTTCTCTTGGCTTTAACTTTTTTATAAATTGTTTTATAAAATTTGTTGTTGGTATTGGATTAATTGTCCTCGGACTTAGGGTTTATGGAGCAATAACCGGGTTTTTAGCCGGAATGTTCCTGGCTTTCCTATTACTTTTATACAGCCTTAGGAAAATATTCAAGAATAAAACAGAAAGTTATAGCTTAAATCTTTTCTCACAAACAAATTTATATCCCTTAATTGCAATGCTTCTCTTTGTTCTTTTATTTAATTTGGATGTAATCTTCGCTAAAATATTTTTTGACGCAGAGCTAGCAGGACAATACTCTGTTGCTTCTTTAATCGGAAAAATAATTATATTTGTAGTATCCTCCATAGGAACAGTAATGTTGCCAGTTAGTTCTGAAAAACATGCTAAGGGTAAAGATTCTAAAGGCATTCTTAACAAAACTCTAATGCTATCCTTAATTGTTTGCCTTGGTGCAGTATTAGTCTTCGCTTTTTTTCCAAAGATGATAGTTGGTCTTTTATTCGGTGCAAAGTACTTATCTATTTATCCTATACTTGTTTTGGTGGGATTGGCCTTCAGCTTCCTTGCACTTCTAAATATTTATTTATTTCAGGCTATAGCAACAAATAAAATAAAAATTAAAAGTATAATAATCCTGCTTGCTTGCTTGCTTATAGAATGTATTGCTTTTAAAATAAGTTCTGCTAATATAGAAACATTTGCTTTTGGTTTTATGATTTCTGCCATTATCTCTTATTTTGGAGGATATATAATATTCAAAAATGGGAAAAGTTAAACTTTCTATCATAGTTCCGATGTATAATTCGGTGGATATAATTCAGGATTTAAGAGAAGTTTCAAGCATTATAAAAAAAATAACTCCAAATTATGAAATAATAGTGATAAATGATGGTAGCAAAAACGATTGTTTTCAAGAAGCTAAAAAAATAAAAAATAAAAAAATAAAAATCTACGGCTATAAAAAAAATCAAGGAAAGGGCAATGCAATAAAATATGGTTTTAATTTTGTAAAAGGAGATTATGTTGCATTTTTAGATAGTGGCAGAGATTTAGATCCAAATCAATTAAGAAAATTCTTTAAAATTATGGAAGAAGAAAAAGCAGATATTGTAATAGGAAGCAAGAAGCATAAAGAATCAAAAGTTTTTTATCCTATTTCTAGAAGAATAATGAGCGGGGTTTATCAAATATTAAATAAACTATTATTCAATTTAAACGTAAGAGATACACAAGTAGGAATAAAATTATTCAAAAAGAAAGCCCTAGATAAAATAATGCCAAAAATTGTAATAAAAAGGTTTGCTTTCGATTTAGAACTACTAGTGCTAGCTAATAAATATGGCTTTAAAATTGTTGAAGCTCCAATAATCCTCGAATACAAATTTAAAAGTACAATAAATATTCGCTCTGTTTTCTGGATACTTTGGGATACTGCAGCGATATTCTATAGGCTAAAGATATTAAAATGGTACGACCGTCATTAATTTAATATGGAAAAAAATAAAATATTATTTTCTATTATTATTCCTGTAAAAGAGTTTAATGACTATCTTAAAGAATCCATTCCTAAGCTTTTAGCCATGGATTATAGCAATTATGAGATAATAATTCTTCCGAATACTCCCTGCAAAACACCCCCTTACGCTCGAAATAAAAAAATAAGAGTTGTTGCCAGTGGAAAAGTAAGTCCTGCTATTAAAAGAGACCTTGGAGCTAAAGAAAGCAAGGGAAAATATTTGGCTTTTATAGACGATGATGCTTACCCTGAGAAAAATTGGTTGAAGATTGCAGAAAAAATATTTAGAGAGAAAAAAGTTAGTGCTATCGGGGGCCCTGCTCTTACTCCAAAAAATAATACTTCTTTTCAAAAAGCTTCTGGTTTATTTTTTGAAACAATATTTGGGGGAGGGGGCATGAGTTATAGGTACAAGCCAGGAAAAAGAGATTTTTATGTACAAGATTACCCTACTGTAAATCTCATTGTATCTAAAAAGGATTTTCAAGACGTAGGCGGTTTTGATAACGAATATTGGCCTGGCGAAGACACTAAATTTTGCTTGGACTTAACTAAAAAAGGGCATAAAATACTTTATTCAAAAGATTTAATAGTATATCACCATAGAAGAGAGAATTTAAGAGCACACCTAAAGCAAATAGGAAATTATGGTAAGCACCGAGGTTATTTTGCTAAGAAATTCCCAGAAACTTCTTTTAAACTAACCTATTTTGCACCTTCCTTATTCTTAATTGGTAATCTAATTTTACTCTTAGCTTCTATATTCTCCTTTCTTGTATTCTCTTTATGGGTATATCTTATAATAATTTATTTTATCCTAATATTATTAGATACCTTGCTATTAACTAGAAAAATTAGATTGATAGTTTTTACTGTAGCTATAACTTTTTTGAGCCATTTGTTTTACGGTTATAATTTTTTAAAAGGAATACTTTCTAAAAGGATTAAGAGTCAACTAAGATGAAACTAACAATAATATTACCAACTTATAATAATGAAAAAACCATAGAAGAATGTCTTAGAAGCATATTTGCACAAGATTTCCCAAAAAATCAATTCGAAGTTCTGCTTTTAGATGGGGGAAGCCAGGATAAAACCTTAGAGATAGTAAAAAAATATCCGGTAAAGCTAGTTAATAATCCTAAAAGAAATGAAGAAAATGCCAGAATAATGGGAATAAATCTTGCAAAAGGCGAAATTATCGGTTTTATCGACGCAGATAATGTAATAACTGAGAAAAATTGGATAAGTGAAATGCTAAACGTCTTTAAAGATAAGGATATAGCTTTTGCAGATACTTTGTATTACACTTATAGAAAAAAAGATAAAATAAGAGTAAGATATCAAGCACTTATAGGTGGAGACGACCCCCTTGCGGCTTATCTTGGGATACATTCAAGATGGTCTTATTTAAATAAAAGCTGGACTGATTGCCCTCATGAAGATAAAGATCAAGGAAAATATTATAAAACAAAATTATTAGATCTTAACAGAGTTCCACCAATGGGTTCTAATGGTTTTCTTATACGAACCAAGATTTTAAGAAAATTTGTTAAAAATAGTTTTATACATTCAGACATAATTTATGATTTAGTTAACAAAGGTTATAATTGCTTTGCTAAAGTTAAAGTTGGAATAGTGCATAACCAACCAAGGTTTTTTCCAAATAAAATACGAAGAATCATTAGAAGATTAAACAAAGAAGTCGCTATAAAATATAATTATGGGGTGGGTAATAAAGATACATTGAAGACAGCCTTATATATTGCGGTTATTCTGCCGGTTTTGTTTGATACTTTGAAAGGTTTTTTTAGAAAACCTTCTTTAGCATGGTTTTTTCACCCTGTCGCTTGCTTTGGAGAGCTTTTTATTCATGCTTATATCCCCTTAAAATATAAAATAGTAAAGTTATTTAGGAATAATTAATCTTTCGGGGGCTGTTTGAGCCAAAGTCCTTCTGTTTATTGTGTCTGGTCTTTCATAAACCCAACTACAATTTACCTTTTTTGCGTCTATTTCAGGATAAGAATTAAATTTATAGACAACTGCTGTTGTTTGTCCGTTAGTTTGAAAGGCTTGAACAGGTTGCAATAACAAAGGATTTCTTTGAGCATAGTCATACATAAATTGTGGTGTGAATTCGGGTTCCCAAACATGCAAAACCATATAATCGGGTTTTATTCGAGCAATTTTGCATTCTAGTTCGGTTTCATTTCTCAAAGATTGAATTGCGGTACTCATTATTTTTCCCTCCGCATCCACCATTGTATTATTCACTTGCACCCTTAATTCAGTACCTGTGTAAAAATCATAAGTTCTTCTTTGCGCATAGTATGCTGTTTGAACTATTGAAGCACATAATATTTTCGCATCTTCAGGAGAATTGTATTTAAGCCAAAGACTTGTATCCTTTACATCCGAATAACTTGTTACTTTAACTTTAATTAATTGATCTGCATGAGGCATGAAAGTAAAGGATAACAAACCAAGAACAAGAATAATTAATACAATTGGAGCAAACTTAAAATATTTTTTTATTGGCTGAGCTATTGCTTCAATTCCTAAACCTAAGTATATAAAAACAAGTGGCATCCACATTAAAATCCATCTATCATTACCTGTTTTAAATATAAATACATAAAAGATTATTTGAACAATTATAAGCAGAAACAAAAATAAATGATTATTCAAATGTTTACTTTTTTGCTTAAGTACTATATCCCATCCCAAGACTAATTTAAATAAACTAAGTAAGAAACCCAAGGAAAGAATTAATGTTGGAACAAGTTTTAGGAAAGAAGAAATGTATCCTATTAAATACCATGCAAAAGAAGAGTAAGTTATGGTATTATCAGTTAAATAGAAAGTTCCTGCAGGAAACCATCCGCCTAGCATTATTTTATTATATATAAAAAATGGAATTAAAAGCACTAAACCTAGGATAATTGCTTTCCAAGTCAATTTTTCTTTTATTATTTCCTGTTTTTTTGTTATTAATAAAAATAATACTATACTTAAGATTACTAATGCTGCAGGAAATCTTGTCAAAAATGCAAGTACCCCGAACAAAACCCCCAAATATAATCCTTTGCTCTGCCCCCGGTTTATATAAAACTCCCAGAAGTAATAGAGACACATTAGACTAAATAATAAAACAGGAATATCAGTTAGGAATCTCAAGCCATAAAATTGAATTACCCAATAGATTGCCATAGAATATCCTGCGACCAATCCTATTCTTTTATTAAATAGACTTGAAGCAAAAAGGTATGTGAAAAGAACAAGAAGTATAGAAGGAATAACTTCAGTTATAAAACGCATTAATGGTTCTGAAAAATTAAGTTTTATTAATAAAGCCCAAACCAAAGGCATGAGTGGGGGGCGCATCCCTGCAAAATGACCCCACCATTCAGGTGTTTCTGGAAAAGGCTGGGCAAAGTGGGTTGCCATTGCAAGATAATCTCCTTCGTCCCACCAAAGAGGCTGGCCTGAAGCAAGGAAAAAATAATACAATTTAATTGCTATAGTAAATGCTATTAGTAAGAAAAAAAGAAAATTATGCTGATTCTTTAGCCATCTCTTTACTTTTTCTGCCCTTTCTGTTCCCTCTTTAAAATCATCTTTATCCATATATTTTGGACACAGAGTGAGTTAAAAAACCTTTTTGTTCTATCAACTAGAATGGTTTTTAAACGACTAATCCTTTTAATACTTATGAAAAAAACCTGGGAAAAAGTTTGGCACAAAGAGTTAGAATGGGATAAAGAAGATATTGCTCGGTCTATGATTTTTCATAGAATATTAGAAAATATAAAGGAATATTTTAGAAAAGAAAATAATTCTGAAAGAAAACTAGAATCTGTTGAATTAGGGGCTGGTGTTGGGCTTTGCTCATATTTTTTAAATGAAAAAGGCTTCAAGACAACTCTTGTAGATAATTCCATAAATGCAAAAAAAATGGCTGCTATTTGGTGGAAGGGGAAAAATATACTTATGTTTTAGAAGATTTATTTAAGTATAAAAAAAGAAAATTTGATGTTACACTTTCATTTGGATTATGTGAACACTTTTCAGGTAAGCAAAGAAAAGCAGTTTTAACAAAACATTTGGCGCTTTTAAAAAAAAGAGGCATAATAGTAATTTCAGCACCCTACAAAAACGGAATCTTCTACCAATTATCTAAATTTATATCTAAAATATTGGGTTTGTGGAACTTCGGGCAAGAAATTGCATTTACAAAAAAAGAATTCAGAGAATTTGCTAAAAAAAATAATTTAGGGTACAAATTCATAATGGGCGGGTTTTATAGCTCCTTTTATGATTTAGTTGTAAGAAAACCCCTAAAAATATGTGGTTTGAAAATAAAAAGAAGAGGAGATAACTCCACGAGCTTTTTAGATAACTTCTTTGGCTCAGGGATAGTTTTTATAGGAATGAAAAAATAATTCGGAAAAATTATTTTCACTTAGTACTCTCTATTCTTACCCAAATTTTCCTAAAATCTTTCTTTTTTACATTAATATCGATAAATATAATCGCCCATAAGTAAATTCTGGCTAAAATAAGCTGAATTGTCCAAAAAAATTCTTTAAAATTTTTAGGATAGTTTAATACTTGAAATATACCGGAAGACTCTCGGAAAATATTTCTATCATTGCTCTTCTTGCTTAAAAGATACTTAAGTTGATTATAACCGCCGGCGCTTCTCTTTTTTTGCTTAATCCAATCAGAGAAATTAGTAGGGTATTTAATGTAAACAAAAGAGTCTGGGGAATAAGCTATTTTATATCCTTTTTCAGCAACTATATGGGAATTATATGCATCATCGGAAAGAGTTTCTTCAGGCATTTTAGATAAAACATTTTTTCTTACTGCGTATAAGTAACCTGAACAAGAAATAAATTTGGACTTTCTCCTCCATAAATCAACCATATCAGTTAATAAATGAGACCAATAGCCAAACTTATTTTTTCTTGATTCCAAAGAAATAGGATGACCAGATACTGCCCCTATTTTAGAATCCTTAAAAAAGGAAATTAATTTATTAATTGAATTCTCATTAGTATAAACATCCCCGTCAGTTAAAACTAAAATTTCTCCCTTTGCTTTTTTTAAAGCAATATTTAGGGCTGCCGGTTTGCCCTTGCCTTTATCTTGTATTACTCTTACATTTTTATTTTGCTTGGCGAACTTTTTAGCTGCATCAATGGTTTCTATATCTGGAGCAAAAACCAAAACCTCATACTTTTCTTTTATTTTATTTTTAATAACTTGAGTTATTGCTTTCCCTATTGTTTGCGGTTCTTTATATGCTGTGATTATTACGGTTATCATTTTATTCTCGTGTTTTGCTCCTTTTTAAAAAGTATTAAGTAGGATTTAATTAATTTGCCCCAGGAGTATTTTTTAGATTCTATTTCTGCTTGTCTTTTTATTTTGGGATTTTTTATGAGATTCATTTTTATCAAGTTGAAAAACTCTTGTTTGTCTTCTATTGGGAAAATAAATCCATTTTCATTATGACTTATTAGTTCTTGGCTTCCGTCTGTTTTTGAAGCAATAATAGTTTTTCCACGAGCCATTGCTTCCAATAATACTTGGGGCATTGCTTCTCTTTTTGAGGGAAGAATAAATATTTGATGGGTATCAATTATTCTAATTTTATCTTTCAAATCATAAATTGGCTCTAAAAGACTAATATTCTCAATTTTCTTATTTTTAATTACACCTTTAAGCTTACTTAAATAATGTTCTTCTGCGCTTCCAACAATAGTAAATTTAATATTTGGGAATTTTTCAGCTGCCAACAACACATACTCTAAGTTTTTTACAGGAGATATTCTTCCTAAAAATAAAACTTTTTTTGATTCCTTTAATTTTTTCTGATTGAAAAATTCATCTGGAATTCCATTTGGGATATAAACTATTTTTTCTTTTTTGACTCCAAGTTTAAGCAAGTAAGGAACCTCCCATTTGGTTATTGCGATTATCTTAGTGAAATGCTGAAGTTGGGGTTTTACTTTTATTTGATTATATATGGAGGTTAAAAGATTGAGTGGGAATCTTCTTTTTACATTGAATGGGGCGTGAGTTACTAAATAGCAAGGTATATTTTTTTTCTTACATAGAGTTAGAGCTAAAAAAGAATGAGGATGTAGTAAATGGGTTATGACAATATCCGGATTATATTCTTTAAACTCTTTTTTAAAATTAAACTTTTTAACATTTTCAGAGAAAGAATTACTTGATTTAAATCTAATAACCTCTATACCAGCAATATTTGACTTATTTTCAGCAATTTGATTAGTACCTTTTTCAATATTTGAAGAGAAAACCCTGACTCGATAGCCTAGCTTCTTAAATTCTAGGCTTTCTTGCCTTACCCTAGCCCAAACCCCGCAAGCACCGGCTGAAAATGGACAGATTTCTAATATTTTTAGCTTTTCGGTCATAAATATAGGAGGATATCAAGGTATTTAAATAATATCCAATTAAATTAAGCATGGCTAAAGTATCTGTAGTAATTCCAAGTTATAATGAAGAAAAAGACATAGGTGCTTGTTTGGAATCCCTAAAAAAACAATCCTATAAGAATATAGAAGTAATTCTGGTAGATGATGGTTCTAGCGATAATACTCTGGATGTTGCAAAACAAACAGCCAAAAAAGCAAAATTAAAGCTAATTTTATTAAAACAGAATCATCAGGGCCCCGGAAGAGCTAGAAATTTGGGTGCTAAAAAAAGCAGAGGAGAAATTCTTGCTTTTGTTGATTCAGATATGACCTTCGAAAAAGATTATGTAAAAAATCTTATTGAACCAATAATCTCAGACAAAACAGGCAAGGTTATTGGAACAACACACGATTATGAAGTTGCAGTAAATACTTCAAAGAAATATAGTAATTTATGGGGAAAAATTAGGGTTTCGAAAGAACATGCAAACCAGGTAAAAATCTTTAGGGCAATAAAAAAAGATAAATTCTTTCAATTGGGTGGATTTGATCAGAAATATGGCTATGCAGACGATCAAACATTCTGGTTTAAACACAAAATTAAACCAATTGTAGCCAAAAACACAACTTGCTATCATAAAAACCCAGACACACTAAAGGGGACATATAAACAAGCTAGATGGATTGGTGCAAGTTGGAAAGAAAGATTTAAGATATTCACTATTCCAATTTTAAAATATCTTATAGTGCTTGCCTTGTTTGTGCTCCTGCCTTTTTTAATAATTCTTAAATCTATCAAGGCTAAAAGTAAATTTTCTTATACTTTAGCAGACTTAATAAGATTCTACTCCTATAAATTTGCAGGATATCTTATAGGAATAACAAGAGCGGTTTATCTTGGGAAGGTTTGGAAATGAAAAAAGTATATGTTGAAACATTCTGCTATAAACCGCATTCTCTTTACAGAATTCTTTTCGATAATCCTCC
>VGKO01000004.1 GCA_016867035.1 Candidatus Pacearchaeota archaeon | reverse complement strand
AAAACTGATGGCTAAAAATAAAATAAAACATCTTCCTGTTTTAAAAAACGATAAACTTGTTGGAATAATTACTTCAGGAGACTTGCTACAAGAACCCGAGGATATTGATGAAGATTTCGCAATTTAATAGCTTTTATATCCCAAAACCGGCTATTAGATGAGTATAATCTAGTGCCAAATTAAGAAAAGCCCCAAAAGATAAAAACCCTATAAATTTAATTTTTCTATTCTTACATAATATTAATAAAGAGAGCAATGCAAAAACAGATGCGAAAATTAAATTATGAAGGGAATAATATAATGTAATAGGAACATTTTACTTTAAACCAATTATAGATTTATAAAACTTTTCTTTAATTTGGGAGATTGAATTATATTCTATTTTGTAAGCAAAACCTATTTAAACTAAAAAATTAATTAATAAGAGAAGATGGTACTACAAGTATTAAAAGAGTTTAAGGAATTTATAAAAGAATATAAGGTGATTGGACTTGCTGTTGGAATTATAATTGGACTTGCTTCGACTACTTTTGTAAAGGCACTCGTGGATGATATTGTTATGCCAATAATAACTCCTTTTATTCCTGGCGGGGCTTGGCAGACAGCAACATTCTCTATGGGGCCAATAATTATAGCTTGGGGACACTTCTTAGGCGCCTTAATTAATTTTATTGTTATTGCTTTCGTTGTATTTTTGATAGCAAAATATTTCTTTAAAGAAGAAAAAGTTACTAAAAAATAGAATTGATAATTAAAACATACTTGGTATTAAAATGACAAAAAATAGAACAGATAAAAATAAGCTATGGGCAATAATTTCCATTATTCTTGGAATCATAATAATTGCTGTGCCACAAATACTTGCCTGGGCAATTGGGTTATACTTGATTATTACGGCAATAATCAGCTTAAGCGAGAAAAATAGGCTTTAATCTATTTTTTATTTAAAAATTTATCAACAACTCTCAAGCACTTTTTTTGATCGCCCCAATGAACTAAACGAATTGCTTTCTTAAAAGCTATCCAAACAAAACCAGAATGCTCTCTTCTATCAAATTTTACTTTCTTTTTAGAATCAGGGCTAACTCCAACAGCAAATAACTGATAGGTTTGCCCGATAAAACCTAATCTATCCTTGAAAACTCGCTTATAAGGATATTTGCCGCGAACATTAAACTTTATTATTCTTTGGGGCTTGAGTCCTGTTTCTTCGAAACATTCTCTAGCTACTGTTCTTGAGAGCTTTTCTTTTGCTTCTACTCCTCCTTTTGGAAACTCCCAGCCTTTCCAATGAAGTTTACGCTTGAGTAATAAATACTCAATTTTCTTATCCTGCAATTTCCTAAAAACAACAATAAAAACGCCCCTGCGATATTTTTGAAAGTTATCATTGGGTGTTATCCATCTATCTCTATTTTTTAAGAATTCTTTTAATTCTTCTTCATTAGACCTTCTCCATAAATTATAAAGTCTATTAGTAGAATGCTTTTCTATTCTTATTGGTTTTACTTTTTTATAAGAAACCCACTCATCAGAATTATTACCTTTTTTTATTAGCTTAAAACTTTCTGCAGGCAAATAATGTAAATATACATACTTCATTTTTGGTTCTCCCTTTACAAAATTAATTTTTAATTTATCATGACTCTTGAAACTCGAAGAACCTTTTTGGGTTGTTAAGCCCATTGCTAGAGCAAAATTCTTATAAGATGTTGCAAATATAGCCTTCATAGAATTGCTCTTTAAATCAAAAAACGGTTGTTTGGGCTCTAGTTCCCTTAATGGTTTATTAGTTCCATGATAAAGTATTTTCATTTTAATATTAAGCAAGTTCCCTAACTAAACCCCGAATTTTATTCATTATCTTTTTAACAATAATCTCGGCTTCTTTTACTCCATCGCCTGGTTTTATATCGGGAATCTTCCAGACAATTATTTTTTTATGATATTGATTTCTATAATAATCAAAAAGTTTAGAAGGAATATCATCAGCAACAATAATAGTCAAATCCGCCCATAGTACCTTAGCGAGGGTTAGAGTTTGGGGCTTGCCTTCTAGTTTAATTCCTTGATTTCTTGCAGCAATAACCTCTCGCTTATCTAAGGGGTAAGAGCCTGCAATTAATCCTGCCCCAAGAGTTTTTATTTTCTTTTTTCCCAGCTCGGCTTGTAGTTTATTAAAATAAGCCTCGGCTACCCGGCTTCTAAAACGGTTATGTTTGCATATAAATAGAATTGTTTTAACCTCTTTTTTCATCTTAAAAATAAGGTATATAAGAAACTTTAAATAGATTGTCCTTCTAAGTAAATCAATAATTAGCTAATAGTCAATAAGCAGAAAAACTATAAAAGAGGACAATGAAAGTAACAATTATATTTGGGGGAAAAGCAGGGCAAGGGCCTAATTTATTATCCGAAGTAGTTTCCAGAGGATTACTTGGCGCAGGATACTATGTATTTTATTCTAGAGAGTATGAAAGCTTGATTAGAGGAGGCCATAATTATAATATTCTTACTTTTTCAGATAAACCAGTTTATAGTAATGAATCTCAAATAGATTTATTGGTGTGCTTAGACAACAATACAAAGAGCATACATAAAAACCAACTTAAAAAATCTGGGATTATTATTGAAGGTGATAAAGGGAATATGTTTTATGCAGGAAGCGTATTTAAAATACTGGGATTAACTTTAGAGAGTTTAGAGCAAGTATTAAAAAAATTAGATAAGTATGAAGAGCTTTTTGATGAAACAAAAGCCGGATATAATTTTGAAAAAAGAAAAATAGCCCTAGAAAAAACAAAAAATCGATTCTTTAATGATGAATTAATAAATGGTAGCCAAGCAATTGCTAAAGCCGCAATTAGTTCTGGACTAGAGTTTTATTATGCATATCCTATGACTCCGGCTACACCTTTAATGATGGAATTAGGACAAATGCAAATGAACAAGAACAACAAGCATAAAGTTATAGAACTTGAAAGTGAAATAGCAGTAATTAACGCAAGCCTTGGCTCGAGGGGGGTTGGTTCAATCGCGATGATTGGCTCGAGCGGCGGTGGTTTTGATTTAATGACAGAAGCATTAAGTCTTGCAGGAATGGCAGAGATACCCTTGGTAATATATTTAGCACAGCGTCCTGGCCCAAGTACAGGATTGCCCACTTATACAGGGCAAGGAGACTTGAATTTAGCACTCTACTCCGGACATGGCGAGTTCTCGAGGGTTGTTGTAGCTCCAGGAGATCTTTGTGAATCTTTGGAAAAAACAAACGAGTGTTTCACCCTAAGCGAAAAATTTGGGGTTCCTTGTATACTCTTAGGAGATAAACATCTTGGTGAAAGCAAATCCTTGGTGCTTGAGAAGCCTAGTATTAATAAAGTAGAGAAAAATAAGATTTGGCCAGCAAAATTCAATAGTTATGAGCATGACTACAATGGAATTGTTACAGAAGATGTAAAGATGATTAACCAAAAATTTGAGGCAAGAATGAAAAAGCAAAAAAACATTGAACTTGAGGTTTCAAAACTTGAGACTTATAAGATTCTTGGTAATAGAAACTCTAAGAATGTAATTTTATTCTGGGGTTCTGTAAAAGGGGCTGTAACTGATGCTGTCAAAGATTTTGGAATAGATGCAAAACTAGTACAGATTCTTTATTTAGAACCTTTCCCTGAAAAAATTAAAACCGAGCTAAAAGATGCAAAAAACATAATTATTGTAGAAAATAACTCCACAAGCCCATTAAGTAATTTAATAACCCAAAAAACTCAGATTAAAATTGAAGATAAAAATAAAATATTAAAATATGATGGCCGCCCTTTCTTCTCAGACTTGCTCGCTCAAGAAATAAAAAGGAGGTTAAAATAAAAAGGGATGCTTGATGAAACTCGTGCCAGAACACCAGAAGAAGCCTTAGAAGAACATATTCGATATTTGGCTTTTCTCGTTGAACAAACTCCTCACGCTAATAGAAAAGTGGAATTGCTTGCAGATATATTATATTTGCAAAAAACAGGGGAAGTTTCAAGATACGACGCCCTAGGGGGAAAATAAGATGACAAAACAAAAAAATAAAACAAAACCAAAAATAAACATGAACAAACAAATCGATAATATACCTAAAAAACCTATAAGTTTTAGAACAAATACTATTCCTACCTGGTGTCCTGGATGTTTTAATTTTCAAATACTTGCAGGTACAGAACAATTCTTAAAATCACAACTCGAGAAAAACCCAAGAAAAGAATGGGCAATGGTTTCTGGAATTGGTTGTCATGGAAAAATGTTTGATTACTTAAACTTGCCTGGCTTAAACGCGTTGCACGGCAGATCTATTCCTGTTGCTTTAGGGATGAAGGTTGCTAAGCCTGATTTAAATTTATTAGTTTATTGTGGGGATGGTGATGCTTATGCAGAAGGCATGGAACATTTAGTACATGCTGCGAGATATAACTCTAATTTTAAGCTTCTGGTTCATAATAATCAGGTATTTGCACTAACAATTGCAGAGCCTAGCCCTGTTACTGAACTGGGATATAAAGATAAAACTAATCCTGCTGGAGTTAAACTTCAGCCAATGAATCCAATAAAGTTAATGTTAGCTTCTGGTGCTAGTTTTGTTGCAAGAGTTTTCGCAGATGTAAATCAAATCAAACAAGTTTTAGAGGAAGCAGAGAAACATAAGGGTTTTGCTTTTATTGAAGTATTACAGCCCTGCGTTATATTTCATCCTGATAGCAATTATCGATTAAGAGTTTATAATCTCCAAGAAAAAGGACATGATAAAAGTAATTTTAAACTAGCCATGGAAAAAGCAGAAGAGTTTGACTATACAAGCAACAATAGTAAAATCCCCCTGGGAATATTTTACCAAAAAGAAAAATTTGTTTTTGAGAATTTAATCTAATTCTCGAGGATATCTGCCTGAATCAAAACTCCCTACAACCTCATTTATTCTTCCAGGTTCATTGTGGTCTTCTCGCATAAAAGCATGTAGCTCTCCTTTTGTGGGTTTTCTATGATATTGCTCCATAAATAATTGGGTATAGACATAGCGGGCGTGAGCATCCATAATAATATTATCTCCTTGAGAACCGGGTCTAAGATTATCTTTTCTCCTAGCTCTTACCCACATTCTTTGAAAAACAGGAATATCATCTAAATCCTCCCAAGAACGCAATGCCGCACCAATTAAAATTAAAGCAAGCCCTAACCCATAACTCCAATATCCTAAAGAATCAAGAACTTGCCCTGCTATCGTAAAACCTGTTATCCTGGTTAGTGGACTCGAAAAAGTTATTAAAATTCCAAGAAGGACTATGGGTACGCCTATTGACTTCGCTCTTTTCATTGAAAAGAAAAGCGAAGGTTATATATAAAGATTATTAAACATAAATTCATTATATCTTTTATGAAAAAGAGGAAAGACTTGAGTGAATTAAAAAAAGTTCTTGATAAAAAATTAAAAAAGAAGATAGTAGCAATGCTTGCTCCAAGCTTTGTTGTCGAATATGAGTATCCTGCTATAATCTCAAGGCTAAAAGATTTGGGTTTTGATAGTGTTGTTGAACTCACTTTTGGGGCGAAAATGATTAACAGAGAGTATCATAAAATACTCGAGTTACCTGAGAATAAAAATAAACTTATAATTGCAAGTGTTTGTCCTGGAATCTCTAGTTTTATAGAAGCTAAATATCCGCAATACAAAAAAAATCTTATTAGGGTAGATAGCCCGATGATTGCAATGGCCAAAATATGCAAGAAAATCTATCCTAAACACCTTGTTTGCTTTATTGCTCCTTGCAATTTTAAGAAAAACGAAGGTTCAAGTTCTCGATTTGTTGATTTTGTAATTGACTATCAGGAGCTCAATCAATTATTGAAGAATAAAAAAACCACAGAAAATTGCAAAAACTCGAGGTTTGATAAATTTTATAACGATTATACCAAAATATATCCGCTTTCGGGAGGATTGAGTAAAACTTCTCATTTAAAACAAGTTCTCAAGCCAGGAGAAGAAAAAATAATTGATGGAATACTTGAAGTCGAGCGTTTTTTAAAAAATCCTGACAAAAAAGTTAGATTCTTAGATGTAACTTTCTGCAAAGGCGGTTGTATTGGTGGGCCATTTGTTTCAAGTAAAAACTTAAAGAAAAATAAAGAAAGGCTTATGCAATATCTTGAAATTGCTAGAGAAGAAAAGATGCCCAAGGGTTCAGAGGGCTTGATAAAGAAAGCCGAGGGGCTTGATTTTAGTTATTGATTTACTATAGCTTAAGGGATAATCTCTGGCCCAAAATACTTTTCGTAATCGAAATCTTCTTTTTTGATTATTCCTTTTTTTATTAAATCCTTAATTTCAGGCATCCTTGATTTGAGTTCATCAATGTAATTCTTAATCGTCTTGCAGATTAACTGATTACCTTCTTTAGGCCATAAACTGGCTTGATTCCAGTATAAACATCTTCCGCCACATAAATCCAAGTAATTGCAATTAATACAATCACCCGAAACATCAAACTTCTTTAGCTCTTTTGGATTAGAATCTAGGGTTCCTGCTTTAAAATCTTCAATGCAATTCATAATAGGGCAAGCCACTACCTTTCCTGAGGTGGTAATTGCATAGCCGGAATGTCCTGCTCCGCATCTTAGCTTTGTGGCTTGATTTTTTAATAAACTCTCTATAATAGCTAAAAAAGGATATAATTTTAAAACCCTCTTATTAGTTCTCATATCTTTTATCCAATAATTAATTAATTTTGTAAGGCTCTTATTATAGTTTTCAACAAAACTCTTAAACCCGAGTTTATTATAATCGAATTTGTAAAATCCTGCATCCAGCTGCCAATGAATACTTGTAAAACCTAAATCCTTGTTCTCTAGTAAATATTTTACTTGTTCAAACAAATCAGGATTTTCTTGAGTAATAACCATTCTTGCTATTATCTCGCCATTATACCCGAGGGTTCTTGCTTGTTTTAAATTGCTTACAACTAAATCATAAGTTCCTGCTCCGCGATTTTCATCTGTTCTAGATTTATTACCATCAAGCGAAACTAAAATCTTATCTATCTTTTTTAGATACCTAATTGGCAACTTGTTTAGAAGCTTGGCATTGGTTTGCATTCTAAACTTAACTTTTAGTTTTGCTTTTTCTAAACCATCTATTATTTGCTTGATTTTCTCAATTTCAAGCAAAGGCTCTCCACCATAAAAGATTAGAGTAGGACTAGGGTCTTTAGCTAAGAATTCTTTTAATTTTTTTATATCAACTTGGCTGGAAGTTGGCTCGCTAAAGTCGAACTTAAATTTTTTGTTAAGTTCATTATCAAACTCGGCTTCTTTCATGCTTTTTTTATAGCAATAGCTGCATTCAGAGTTGCATAAATCTGTAAGTATAAGGTGATAGTGCATAAAAAATCTAAAGAAGGGATGTTTAAAAAGGTAATTTCCTTTATCTATATATGATAAGAAAAATAAAGAAAGCGGACATTAAAGGAAATTTTAAGATATACTTGGGGTTCTTGAAGAAATATAAGTGGCTTTTCTTTTTACTTGTTTTTATTGTTTTATTAAAAGAAGCAAAACAAATAGTTGATAAATTTTTATTTAAAATTGCTATTGATAGATCAACCGAGTTTTTAGCAGGAACTCTTGCTAATTCGGTTCTTATAAAAATTTTGTTAGCTCTTGCTTTAACTTATATTATTCTTGCTGTGCTTACGGCTTTTTTAGATTGGGTTAGAATAAATTTTTTGAATTTACTTGACTCTAAAATGATGTTTGACTTAAAGCAAAAATACTTCAATCATCTTATAGGATTAGATCACAAATTCTATAGTTCACATAAAACCGGAAGTCTTATATCAAGATTAACAAGAGGTTCTGGAGCAATGGAAAGAATCAATGACTCTATTATATTTGAGTTTGCCCCCCTTATATTGCAACTAGCGGTTTTGCTGGGTTCTTTAATTTACCTGGATATTAATTCGGCAATAATTCTAGCAATTACTTTTTGTATTTTTTTAACTTATAGTTTAATAATGCAAAAGAAAATTGATAATAGAAACCTTATATTCAACCAAGCAGAAGATATTGAGAAGGGAAATATTGCAGACATATTTACTAATATAGATTCTATAAAGTATTTTGGAAAAGAAAAATTCATAAAAAATAAGTATAATAAATTAAGCACAAATACTATTGAAAAGCTTATGAAAGCATGGGATTTATGGAGAGTAATTAGCTTTGGACAAACTTTAATTTTAGGATTAGGGACTATAACTCTTCTTTATTTTTCATTTAAGGGATTTTTAGCAGGAACATTAACAATTGGAACTCTTACTTTTATTTATACAACCTACATCTCTATATTGGGGCCTTTGTTTAGTTTCGTACATGGTTTTAGAAATCTCTCAAGGGCTATGACCGACTTCCAAGATTTGTTTGAATATGGCAAAGCACAAAGCAGCATTAAAGATAAACCTCTTGCAGAAGAAATGGAAGTAAAAGAGGGTGAGGTTTTATTTGATAATGTAACCTTCAGTTATGAAAACAGGAAAATATTCAAGGACTTTACTCTAAAGATTCCAAGAAATAAAAAAGTTGCTTTTGTCGGACACTCTGGCTCTGGAAAAACTACGCTTGTGAAATTGCTTTATAGATTATACGATGTTAATAAGGGTTCAATTAAAATTGATGGAAAAGATATTCGTGATTTTAAGCACGAGTCCCTAAGAAGTGAAATGGCAATTGTTCCACAGGAATGCGTACTATTTGATGATACTGTATATAACAATATTGCATTCTCTAATCCTAAGGCTAGTAGAAAAGAAGTCATGGAAGCTATAAGATTTGCCCAACTTGACAGAATTATAGAAAAATTCCCTAATAAAGAAAATACTATTGTTGGAGAAAGAGGAATAAAGTTATCTGGGGGAGAAAAGCAAAGAGTTTCTATTGCCAGAGCAATACTTGCTAATAAAAGAATTTTAGTTTTAGATGAAGCGACATCAAGTCTTGACTCGGAAACAGAACATGAAATTCAAAAAGATTTAGCAAGATTAATGGAAAATCGAACTTCAATTGTAATTGCTCATAGATTGAGTACAATAATGCATGCTGATTTAATAGTCGTATTAAAAGACGGTAAGATAGTTCAAACAGGAAAACATTATCAACTAATTAATCAACTTGGGGAATACAAAAAGCTTTGGAATTTGCAGAAAGGTGGTTACTTAAAGGAGTAAGAAAGGATCTTAGGATATAATTAATTCCACTCAATACCTAAATCTTCAAAAGAAACCCTTCTAACTTCAGGAGAATCATCTAATCTTCTAGTAGGTTTTTGTATGGGCTTGTCTTTCATATGCTCATACTCGATGGCTTGTTTTATCCTGCCTATTTTGGAATTTAACTGAGCAAGTTTTTGAATTATCTGCTTGCGTTCTTCATCTTTTATAAAAGCCAGTTCCATTATTCTTTCATAAACTTCGGCAGCTTTTCTATTATTCATCTTTTTTTCGTATTCCTGAGCCTGACTATAAAGTGCTTTTCTTAAAAATTCTTTTACAACTTCTTTTTCTTGATTTGTTGAAGAAGCAGCATAGGCTTTCTTAAAGGGTTTATCAATCATCAAGTAATCGCCCATCTTGATTAGCATCTGCATTTGTTTGAAGTATAAGTCTATTTTATCCTTGTAAGTTACAGAAGACTCGGCTGCCAAATCATAATTCTTTGCAGCACCACTATACATTAATCTTGATTGATATAGTTCTGCTAGTTTTAAATGGCAAAAACGCTTGATATCATTAGGTAATAACTGGCGCAGACAATTTTCTAAATACTCAATTTTAACCATATCACCGCCAACCTTAGCAAGCTTAGCCTCTATAGCCGGAATAGTATTGTCTACTTGTTTTGTTGAAACCATCTTTTTAATTTTATTACCTCAATTTGGATATAAAATCTCTGTTTATAAATTTAATTGTGGTGAAGAATAATCTCTAAAATATCTTGGAACATATTGGAAAGATTTATGAATTTAACTTAACTTAATAGATTATGAAAGAATTTTTGAGTTCAAAGATACATAAAGCGAGAGTGACTGAAGCTAATGTAAATTATGAAGGAAGCATAACTATTGATTTGGACTTAATGACTAAATCTGGAATACTTGCGGGTCAAAAAGTACTTGTAGTAAGCAATTCCACCGGAGCAAGACTAGAAACCTATGTTATTGCCGGAGCAAGCAACTCAGGAATAATATGTATGAATGGTGCTTCAGCTCATTTAATAAAAGAAGGCGAAGAAATAATTATTATGGGCTTTGAAATTGCAGATAAACCTTGCGAGGTAAAATCAATATTAGTCGACGATAATAATAAGTTTGTTAAGTATTTATAGAGATTTGATAAGACTTAAATGACTTAAATCTGCTGCATCTTCTATTATCTTTACAGCATGTCTAACAAAACGGGTTGTATGAGCGTCTAATTTAAACAGATTCATGGATTTTTCCCTAACTTCATTCCTTATGCTAAAGAGTTTATCTACGTTTTCAGTATTTGGGTGATAATAAATATCAAAAGATAAAGAAAGTCCCTGATTAGAGAGCTCAACAAGATTCTTTACGCCTTCTGTTGTTTTAATGCCGTATTTAATATTTGTTCTCCAAAGCCTGTGTATTTCATCACCTATTTTTTCTAGAGCAAAAGAGTATGCAAATAACACCCGGCTATTAACTTGGTCTGGATAAGACATTTTACTAATAGCTCTCTCTAAAAAAGTACAAAACTTATTTATTTCTTTGTCTCGAGCATCTAAACTCGGCATTGTCTCTTTCTGTTTTCCAAAAATATCCTTGAAAGCAGATTCATAAGCCAATAAAACCATCTGAAAAACTCTTTTAAATATTTCATCTAAGTCAGAATAGTTGGTTCCGCCTATATCTTTAATAATAAAGCTGTCCTTGTTGTTTGAGACAAGAGCAAATCCGATTGTTTCTTCTAATATTCCATAAATTAAAGGAGTAAGATTTTCTTTTGAGATTATTTCTATTTCATCTATACCTCGGGCATAAAGGGCTTTTATCTGAACTGCTAATTTCCTTAAGTTCAAAGAATTAAATTCTATTTTAGATTTTTTTATTTCTGTTCTACCCTTGTTTGTTACAATTAAAGATTTTTCAGAAAAATCTATTTCTACTTCCGAGTCCTTAGTGATATTATTCTGCCTTACCCATTCGATTGGAAGAGTTATTGTGTAGGCTTGATTAGCTTGCTTTATTACCTTTCGCTTTACCATTTTGATATTTATATTATTTATATAAATTATATCGAAAGTATATAAATATTTCTATTGCGTTTAGATATTGAAAATGAAAACAAAACCAAGATACCTTGATTTGCACACCCACACACTTTACTCAGATGGACTTTATCAGAGCCCTCAACAATTAGTCGGAACAGCAGCTTATAACGGAATAGAGATACTTGCTAAAACAGATCATGATACTCTTGCAGGAATCCCTGAAGCTAGAGCAGAAGCAGAAAAGTTGGGCGTGCTATTAATAAATGGTGTTGAAATAACTACCCCAAAATATCACTTATTAGGTTTGGGTTTTCAACAATCTAACAGATTTAGAGAGTTTATTGGAAAATCACAGGATATACAAGAAAGAGTCGTAGAACAAAGAGTGCAAGCCTTAAGAAGAATAGGATTACCAATAACTCTAGAAAAAGTAAAAGTAGAATTCCCTGAATCAAGATTAGGAAAATATAATCTTCTTTGGACAGTCTTAAAAGATTCAGCTTGCAGAGAATATTTTACTAAAGTTGGATTAAGCTTAAATCCGCAAGATGTTGCTAGATATTTCTTTGGACAAGGAGGAGTTGCAATTATTGATAAATTGGAACCAGAAATTAGTGTTGAAGAGGCTATAAGAGAAGTTCATGCAGCTAATGGAATAATAGGAATAGCTCATCCTGAAAAAGATATAAGAGAAGTAGCTGAACTTGGGACCCTAGTTAAACAAGGAATCGATTTTATTGAAGTTCAACCCAATATAAGACATTTAAATCCTGCAAAAACAAAAATGGTTGCAGATTTTGTAAGAAGTAAGGATATGCTAGTCACTTATGGTTCAGATTATCATGGTTCTACATTTGGAAGAAAGATTTTAGACAATCATGGAGAAAACATCCTAAGCGAAAGATTAGCTACAGCACTTGGAATAAACTAAAAATGGAAAACGAAAATAGCGCAGCTTATAGAAGATATCAGGATATACTTAGTTCTGCTGAACAACATGCCCATAGTGGCAGAATCTCTGAAGCCAGAGAAGAATTGAAAAGGTATAGACTAACAATGAGGAAAGATAGAGCTTCTCTACAAGGTGAGATGGATGCTTACAAAGCAGAGGGTTCAAGTATAACTCATTTTTTATGGGATTCACGAGCCCTATCTTATCCCGAATTAAGAGTTTTAAACAATAGGATTAGAAGAATAAACTATTTAATGAGAAAGAGAATTAGAAACTAATCTTAAGCTTAGATAATTCTTCGCGAACTATTTTGCGTATTTCATCTCTGATACTTGTTGAACCTTGTGGCTTTGCTTGTTGTTTTTGAGGTTGTTGGGGTTTTTGTGAGTTTTGTTGAAATTGTTGTTTTTGCGGTTTTTGATTATTTATTTGGGGTTTTTTATTTAATACAGGCTGGTTTTTATTCTGAACTTGTTGCATTGGTTTCTTGTTTTGGTTTTGTGGTTGGTTACTTTTTGGCTGATAGGTTTGCAAATTAACCTTAGTATCTTGATTTTTCTTCATAGAAGCAGGATTTCTTATTTCAGCCCTAAGAATAGCTTGCTTAATAATCTCTTGAATCTTTTGTTGCAAACTTTGTTGAGATTGCGCAAATTGGGAATTTGGCTTTTGATTGCTTGCTTGTTGGTTCTGCTTATTAATTTGTGGTGTTTGGGGTTTTGGTTGCATCTTAATTTGAATTACTTGTACTTTTCTCATTTGTTGTGAATGGTGTTGATTACCTTGTTGTAGATTTTGCGGAAGTTTTTGTTGAACATGTTTATTTTGATAATTTGGTTTGTTTTGTTGTGGTTGGGGGTTTTTTTGCTGTGGCTGTCTTTGATTATTCTGCTGAGAATTATTCCCTTTATTTTGTTGGTTTTGATTTTGTTCCACCATTTTTACACTTTTGGAATAAAATCTGAGTTTTTAAAGTTTTATGTGATGATTTGATAAAATGCTATTAGGTTAGCTTTATAATCTAAGAAAACCTAGGAAATTATGCCAATCAAAAGTTTGGAAGGCATACACCTTTTTCAAGTTGCTGTAGGTATTACTCCTTTGGTTCTTCACGTATATGCCGGACTTAATCACTCAGAAATTCAGGAATCAATAAAACATCTTTGCTATGGTTTATTAGAATCTGCTCTGGTTTTTGGTACGGCTATTGCACTAGAAGGGCCATTTCATAGATTTAGAGAATATATTAATAACAGATATCTTCATAGAAATCCTTAATTATCTGCCTGTTAAAACAAGTTCTTCTATTGCTCTTACAATTAATCCTGTTCTTTTTAAGAAAGCAGTATTTTCAGTATAACTTTTTGGTGCTCTTGGCTCTTGTCCTGGAAAAAGATTATAAAATTTCACAATCCCTTTTGAAATAAGAACATGCCCCCAATATATTAAAGCAGAACTTTTTTCCCCTAACTGCAGAATCTGGAAACATAATTCTCTTTCAGATTCTTCATCAACACCAGGGTAAAAATTCTCTTCTGCTTTAGACTCTTCTAATAAGAGTTCTATTTTATCTACCCTAAACTCTCTAGCCAATTCCTTAGTATCTATTTTTTTTGCGCGATAGGACATTTTATTAAGAATACATTAATAATTTAAGTTCATAAAAACCCGCTCTTGCTAAAAAACTTGGACTATAAACTCTATTTCTATCTCTTAAAGATTGAGCTGCTCTTAATCTTGCTCTATGAATACCTGAAACATTATGGTAATGGTCTTGATTATGGGTGCCTTCTTTTATATCTGCTAGGGCTTGGACTAAATCTAAATGGCTCCTTATAGAAATAAAAGTTCTTATTGGTTTTTGACCATGCCAATATTTAGGATACCTAAATTCGTTATCATGATAAGTTCCGGCATGATTAACCCAATGAGTCTTAGCGCTAGGGGGCGAAATTGCTCTTGAAAACTTTTGCTTTCTTCTAACTCTAACCCCGCTTCTTTCTAATTCTCGCTCTTCATGTAATTCCATTTTCTTATTTATTCGATTTTATGGTTTTCTTAGAAAAAGCTCTCTAAGGTGAGCAACACCCTTTACCTATCAAATCCCGAAGGAAATGTTAAATGGCTCCGGAGGTTCAGAAAATAATATTTTCTGACTCATTCAAAACAAGTATATTTTGAAGAGATTTAAACCCTTCTGTGCATTCAAATCCCGATGGATTTATAGCCATTTCAATTTACTCAATGACTTGAAATGGCTCCGGAGGGATTTGAACCCTCGACACCCTGCTTAAAAGGCAGGTGCTCTAACCGGGCTGAGCTACGGAACCATATTATATCGCCCTTGGGCTGATAGTATAAATGGGCAAAAAATAGTTTATAAAAGTATCTCTGGCTAGATTTTATTAAATAAAAGTATCTTATCTCTTTTTTTTCTTGGCTTGGGGCTTTCCTGCTTGTATTGGTTTCTTGGCAATTTTTGAGAACCAAAAGATGTAAAGTATCTCTAAAATTCCAAAATCATTTATTATTAATAATATAATAAACCAGACTAAGCTTTTTTGTTTTGCTGCTTTCCATAATGCTACTCCTTTCCAAGCAAGAGCCCAAAAACTAACAAACATCATTAAAATGGTTATTGTTTCTACTGAAGTTCCCAAACTCGAGGCTACGCTGCTAAATAATTATTGTAAGATTCTGTAACCGAATTCATTGTGCTTAAATCCATTTGCCTTCTCTTTATATTTATTATAATATTTTTTTGTTTTTAAACTTATGCAAGTAAAATTTTTCGATTAAAAATTTTTAAATTTTGTTGTAATTAAAAAAAAGTAAAAAAATTTGCAAAAGATTTATAAAGTAGCAAAATGGTAATCTTGCTAGGTACTGCAATTTGTGGTATAATAAATACAAATTGATATACAACCGGTTGTATACCTATAAAATAAAGGAAAAGTAATAAAAAAGCTGAAAAATAAAGGGGTAAAATGTATTGTCCATTCTGTAATCATAAAGAAACGAAAGTAACTAACAAAAGAGATAATTCTGGTGAAACTAAGAGAAGGCGCGAATGTTTGAAATGCAAAAAACGTTTTACAACCTATGAAAGACTTGAGATTGCAGATTTGCGAGTTATAAAAAAAGATGGCACAAGACAAACTTTTGATATAGAAAAAATAAAGAAAGGTATTCTTAGAGCTTGTGAAAAGAGGCCAATAAGCTTGGAGCAAATTGACCGCGTTGTGTATGATATAGAAAATAAAATCTCGAGTTCTAATAAAAAAGAGATAAAAGCTGAAACAATCGGCGAGTTAGTTATGAAAGCCTTAAAAAAAGTCGATAAAGTTGCTTACATAAGATTTGCTTCTGTATACCGAGATTTCAAGGATATTGGAGATTTTAAAAAGGAGTTAAAAGAATTATAAAATGGCAGGGATTAATGTAATTAGAAAAAGAGATGGAAAACTTGCTCCTTTTAATAGAGAAAAAATAGTTACTGCAGTTTCTTATGCTTGTAGAAGACAAGAAGTTGATCCTGCTAATGCACAAAAAATTACTGATGAAACCCTTAAGTTACTAAAGCAAGGGAGATTACGAGAAATTCCTACTGTTGACGAAATTAATGCCCTTGTTCCTGTTGCAGCAAGAAATTTAGGATTTGAAGGAGTAGCTAGCTCGTATCAAAGTTATTCAGAACAAAGAAGACAAATCCGAGTTAGAGGTTCAAAAGATCGCGGAAATGTTACAGATGCTCTTTTAATGGTTAGTTCTTTTACAGAAGAAGCAAATCACCCTTTCCATAGAGAAAGAATTATTGAAGATTTAGTTACTCATGCAGGGTTGGGGTATGATGATGCTAAAGCCGTAGCTAAAGGACTCGAGAATAGACTTGTGCATCTTGGCTCGCAAGCAGTTACAACACGATTAATTCGCGAGTTAGCAAGACATGAAATGCTCGAATTAGGTTTTGGAGTTGCAGCAGGAAAATATACTGATTTAAGCGTACCCAAATCAGACTTAGAAAGAATGTTTTTTGCTAAAGCCGTAGAAAATAGTAATATTAGAGCAAATAATCCTGGAGCATTAGAGTTTAATGCTTGGGAAATGATTAGTAAACAATATGCTCTCACAGAAGTTTTTTCTCCTGACTTAGCTGCAGCACATAATTCTGGGGCAATTCATTTGCATGACTTAGGACTTGTAGATAGGGTTTATTGTTCAGGACATTCACTTGAGTATATTAAAAAAGATGGAATGAGAATGGAGAATTTGCAAACAACTTCTAAACCCGCAGGACACACAAGCACATTAACAGGACACCTAAATACTTTCTTGGCAAGTATGCAAACCTATTATTCTGGTGCATTAGGAATAGGATACATGAATATTTTTTATGCTCCTTTAATTGAAGCTGATTTAAAAGAAGAAGGTAAAAAAAGAATAAGAATTATACGAGAAGCAGTTGAAAGACAAAAAAGAGCAGCAGATTCTATGAGAACTCATAGTGATGTTAGGGCATTAGATTCTATTATTAGGGACGAAGAATTAAGACTTCAAGAGCTTGAGAAAAATCCGATTAGTGTATTAAAAGAAGAAGAGATAGATGCTTTTATGTATCAAACAGCTCAAGAAGTTATTTTTAATGGTTCTCAGAATGCTTTCTCAAGAGGAGGACAAACCCTTTTCTTAGACTTTAATATTCATGCAGGTGTTCCTGAATTTTTAAGAAATACTTTAGCTGTTGGTCCAAAAGGAAAATACATGCTTGAAAGAAATGGAGAAATACTAACCTTGGAAGAAAGAAGAACAGGCGAAGAAACTCCTAACGGATTTAGACTTTCAGAATATTTAGACTCGAGTGGCCGAGTTGTTGCTCGTGAAAAAATGGAGAGATGGAAAGATCCTGCAAGTGGCAAAGAAGTTCCTTCAATAAAAAGAGAAGAATTCTTGCAACAAGGCGAAAGAATGATTACTTATGAACATTATCATAAAAATGGAATAGTAAGTAGATTCGCTCTAAATCTTTTAAGAGCTTGGAAAGCAGGAGATGCAGATGGTTCTCTATTTACTTTTCCAAAATGCGATTTCCATGTCGATGAAAGTACTTTCCAAGACCCTATGCAACGCCAAGTATTAGAAGAGGCTTGTGAAACTGCAAGCCATAATGGAAGCCCGTACTTTATTTTTGATAGAGATGCTGTAACACTCGCGGCTTGTTGTAGATTAAGAACAACCCTAGATGACCCTTATGTACTTTCCCATCCAGAGTCAGTAAGATTCTGCGGTTTCCAAAATGTTACGATTAACTTACCTCAAGCAGCTTATAGAGCAGCAAAAAAAGGCAAGAAAACTCTTGAAGGTTTTATGGAAGAAGTAGATGCTACAATGGACTTAGCACTAAAAGCTCATTTACAAAAAAAAGATTTTATTTCTAAAACAACAGGACCAGGACAAATACACTACTCTGTTTCAAAACCAACTCGAGTCGATGGAAAACCCTATATTGATTTGGATAAAGCTACTTACATTATGGGAATAATTGGGTTGAATGACGCCATACAGTTTCTGACAGGTAAAGAATTACATGAACTTACTCAAGAAGAATTCGAGAAATATGGACTTGGAGTTATCAGTCACATGAATGTTAGAGCAAAGGGTTATAGCAAAGAGCACGGATTAAAATTCAGTTTAGAAGAAAGTCCTGCTGAATCTGCAACAAGAAGATTTGCTAAAATTGATTTAGAAAATTATCCTGAATCTCGAGAAGTTGTTAAAGGCGATATTGAAGGAAATAGACCTTACTATACTAATAGTATTCACTTACGAGCCGATGCTCCTGTTGACTTAGTTACAAGAATAAGAACTCAAAGCTTATTTCACCCTGCGATTGAATCAGGAGCAATAATTCATGCTTTTGTTGGTGAAGAAAAACCCTCGGCAGGAGCAATATTGAATTTAGTTGAAAATGTTTATAGAAATACCCAATCCGCACAAGTAACAATAAGCCCTGAATTTACAATATGTAGAAAGTGTAGAACAACCCACCGAGGTTCGCATGATACTTGCCCTGGTTGCAAAAATCAAGATCCTGAAACCCTCACCTCGATGTCAAGAATAGTCGGATATTTTAGCGAATTTAGAAATTGGAATGATTCAAAAATCGGGGAAAGAGATGATAGAAGAAAAGGAGATTATTCTTTAATGAATCCTAGTGCGCCAGCTAGCGAAACAGGATTTAGAGTTCCAGAAATAACAGGCAGAGCCGGGAGTCCAAGCGCAATGATTATTGGAAAAACCGATTGTTCTTTATGTAGTGCTGCAGGACAGGTTTTAATGCGAGAAGCTAAACGAGTAAGAGAGGCAACAGGACAAGAACTAGTAATAGATACGTACAAGGGCGATACAGAAGCAGGCATGACAAAAATGTTATTAGCGGGAGTTAATCCTGCAAGAATACCTGCAGTAATTCTTTTTGATGCGAATGGTAGAGAAATTGGAAGGCTTGACACACATTATCAGGGTGGAAGAGCTACTAAGGATGGTATAACTACTCCAAGAGTAAAAAAAATTACAGATAAATATTTAATACCTGCGCAAGTTTAGAAATGTAAAGTTAGATAAAATAAATCTAGGTAGATAACCAAAGTAAAAACCTCACAATAAAAATGCAATTTCTAACACTTCCAAGTTTTTCTTTAATTAATTTTGATAATAAGCCTTGCTTAATCTTATACACTATGGGCTGTGATTTTAAATGTCCTGCTTGTCATGCTAAAAAACTTACAGGTAGCCAAGGCATATCAGAGCAACAAGTTTTAGATTATATTAGAGATTATGATAAACGCTGGGTTAAAGGAGTAGTTCTTTGTGGTGGCGAGCCAACCATACATAAAGACTTGCCGGATTTTCTAGCAAGATTAAAAAAACAAACAGGACTTGAAATAAAACTAGACACAAATGGGAATAATCCTGATATGCTTGAAAAACTTACTCAAGAAAGACTTGTGGATTATATAGCGATGGATATTAAGGGCTCAAGAGAACTTTATCCCTTTGTTACAGGTATTCCTGTAGATATTACTCAAATAGAAAGGAGTATGCGAGTTATTACCCCCCTAAAACATGAGTTTAGAACAACCTTATGGCCAATTGATTTTCAAGGTGACTTTGGTTGGATGAGTGAACAAGAGGCCATTGAAATGGTAAAATGGGTTTCAAATACAACCGGAACTAATAATCATAGACATTATTTGCAAAAATTTGTTGCTAGAACCAAAGAAGAAATGATTGGCCCGAGCTTGAGTAAAGATAATCTTCCTAGAGAAATGTGGGAAACTCCGGATTTAATATTGACTAAAGTTCGAGATGCAATGAAATCACAGGGATATAGTTGCGAGATAAGATAGGTTTATAAATCAAAAATTCTGTTATAAATTATAAAGAAGTAATAAATTAAATAATCTAAAATTTTTACTTCGTAAAAATAATATGGCTAAAATAAAAGTTAATCAAGAAACTTGCATTGGTTGTGGAAGCTGTGCAAGTATCTGTCCTGCAAGTTTTAAGATGATAAACGGAAAAGCTAAAGAAATCAAAGCAAGTGTTGCAAAAATAACTTGTGAAAAAGAAGCTGCAGAAGCCTGTCCAGTAAATGCAATAAGCGTTACTGAATAAAATTAAACAAAAAAAACAAAGATAAAAATAAAAATGGCAAGAAGACATTCAAGAGCAAGAAGCGATAGAGCAAGAAGAATTAGAAGAAAAAGACTAAAGATAATCGGCAAGATTAAGTGATTCTTTTCTTAGATTAGAATTTAGAAATCTAAAATCTATAACTTCCGAACTCTTTAAAATTCTCTGAGACTCCCCTATATTTCTAACAAATCCCAAACTTGATTTTGTGGGGTCTATTGGTAAAAATTTATTTGGAAAAGCTTCAAAAGCTAAGAGCATATGGTCATTTCCTTGAGAGTGGTCTTGATATAATAAGGTACATTTAATTCCAGCCCGAGTATAAAGCGCATGCAATAAACCCGCCATATTAATACAAATTCCACCATATCTAAAAGTTTCTTCAGGGTTTTGATAAGGTTGCTCATTTGAAGTTCTTATCGCAGCGAGTTGGACATTCGATTCAGGGTCAGCCAAATATTTCCCACTCAATCTTATTTTATCAAAGGGACTGATCTTTGGTTTTATAGATTTTCTTAAAGTATCGTAAATAAGTTGTGCTTTTTTTACCGGATGTAAATTATCGAAAGTAGGGTATCTTGATTTTATTGCCTGAATAAAGTTATCTACAGACTCGCTTGGCTGGAGAGCAATTTCTTCGAGTTCCTGCATATTTTTTAAATCATAAGTCTTTCTAGTTAATCCGTTCCAATATCCTTCTGTAATTTTGCCTTGATTCCAGAAATATAAAGATCTAGCCAATTCAAAAGAATTTTCAAAATTAAAAACATCTTCATTCGAACGATTTTGTAAAGAATATTCTAATTTTGAGCGTCTTAGTTGTATTTTTGGATGGGTAGTACAATTAATAAGACCTAAAGCCAGAACAAGTACTACTAGGGCAGAGAGGTGTTTTTTCATGAAAAAACACAGGTTTTTAAGTATAAAAAATTTACTATTTATATGCAAACAAAAGAAAAGAAAACAAGAGAAAATAAAACAGAAAAACTTAGAAAAAATTCTATAGAATTATTAGCACCAGCAGGAAGCTTTCCAAGCTTGATTGCTGCTGTAAATGCAGGAGCAGACGCAGTTTACTTTGGCTTGAAAGAGTTTAGTATGCGGGCTACTGCTAAAAACTTTACAATCCGAGATTTAGAAGAGATTGAAAGAATATGTAAGCCACGGGGTGTTAAAAGATATCTTACTTTAAACACTATTATTTATCCTGAAGAGCTTAGTAAGATAGAAAATATAATAAAAAAAATAAAAGGAAAAATAGATGCAATAATCTGTTGGGACCCTGCTATAATTCAGTTATGTAAAAAATATAAAATAGAGTTTCACATCTCAACGCAGGCAAGCATTGCAAATCCTGAGTCTGCTAAATTTTATAAAAAACTTGGAGCACAAAGAGTTGTGCTTGCTCGCGAGCTTAATCTTGAACAAGTAAAAAAAATATCCAAAATAATAGATATAGAGGTTTTTGGACATGGAGCAATGTGCGTAAGTGTTAGTGGGCGATGTTACACAAGCCAATTTCTTTTTGGCAAGTCAGCTAATAGAGGAGAGTGCTTGCAACCTTGTCGCCGCACCTATTATGTAAAAGATGAAGATGGAAACGAGTTAAAGCTTGAGAATAATATGGTTATGTCTCCGAAAGACTTATGCACTTTACCTTTTATTGAAAAAATCAAGAAAGCCGGCATAAGGGCGCTTAAAATTGAAGGCCGAAATAGAGAACCAGAATATGTTTCTACCACAACCCGAGTTTATAAAAAAGCTCTTGATAAAAAACTTAGCAAACAAGAAATTGAAGAAAGCTTAAAAGAACTTGAAAAAGTTTATAACAAGGGATTTTCCAGTGGATTTTTTCTAGGAACGCCAACTAATGATGATTTTTCTAAATCCGAACATAGTTCAGCCAGTCAAAGAAAAGAGTTTATTGGTAAAATAAACAAATATCTTACAGAAAAGCAAGTCGCCATAATCAATATTAGTTCTGGAAAACTTGCGGTTGGCGATGAATTATATGTCCTTGGAAATAAAACAGGATTTTTGAAACATAATATAGAGAGAATAGAAATTCACCACAAGCCTGTTTCTCAAGCTAGTAAGGGCGATGAAATAGGAATTAAAATTCCTGGAGTCAGAAAAAACGATAAAATATATCTTGTAGTTAAGAAATAACCTTACAATTATTATTCTATCGAGCATATAAATATTTTAAAACCCAAGGTATCTTTAATAATTAGATAAAATGTTAACAATAAGAACTGTTCAAAATATAAAGCGAGGTTCAAGAATAACCTATCTTAATGGAGTTTATGCCATTGTCTTAGGAGTTCTTTATCTGGCTTTATTCAAATTAATCGTTAAAATGAATTTCAGACAGATAGATGCTATTTGGCAGGTTTTTGCTAAGTACAATCCCGAGATAAGTGGTTTGTTTGTTAGATTATTCTTACTTAAAGGAATCTTCATTATTGCAATAGGTATTCTTATTACTTACCTCTCGCTCTATATTCTAAGAAAAAAAGACAAAAACGCGTGGTTTGTTTTGTTTATTCTTGGGGTTTTATTCTGGCCAAGTCTCCTTACTATTGAAATATTCGATAAAAACATTTTTACTATTGTTGCTGCTTCTGTTGGATGGGTTATGTTTATTATTGGTATGCTTTTACCAATAAAGTATTATATTGAAAAAGAGTATACGGATTACTAGCCTATCAAAAGAAAAGCTTTTAAGAGTAGCTTTCTTTATAATGAGATGGGAAAAAGAGTAAGAGAAAAGCCTATTGAACCTTTAAGTAAATTAATTAATATTCCAAACCCACTAACACTTATACGAGTTATCTTAAGTTTTGTATTAATTTACATTGCATTTATTGGAGCTAGTTTAATAACTCTGGCAATTGTTTTTGCTATTGCTGCTCTAACTGATTGGGCAGATGGTTTTACTGCCAGAAGATATAAACAAGAAACAAGATTTGGTAGAAAGTTTGATATGTTTGCAGACAGACTATTAATGATAAGTATAATTATTGCGTTATTTATTTACATGATAGTCAATCAAACCCTAACTCAAGAAAAAATACTATTATTTATTCTTCTTTTATCAAGAGAGGTTGTTTCTATACCTGCTTTAATAATAAGTTTTTTTAAGAAAAATTCCAGAGGCTTCCCGCATGCAAGATTAGCTGGAAAATTAACAACAGCCTTACAGGGAATTGCCTTTCCAGTAATTGTATTGGGCTGGCCAATTGATATTCTCCTTGCTTTCATAACTTTTTTTGTTGGTTTGGTTTCAGCAGGATATTACTGGTATGATTCAATTATAGAACCTAGCAATAAATTTCAGAATAAGTTAGACGAGTATTATAATAATCTTGATTAAGCATTTGTGTATTTAATAGAATAACTAAGATTTAATACTAGTAATTAAAATTTTATGACAAGTTGAGGTATTGGTTCTGGCTCTTCTGTTCTTGTTTGTTCTAAATAAGCCGCTCTAGCTGCCTGTTCTGCAATATATCCCCTATCAAGAAAATAAATTTGTGAATTAGTCTTACAACCACCACAGACAACAACACCTGCAAGCCCAAGTGCAAAAGTTGCTGCTCGAATAACACTATTTCTTGGATTTTGCATAAATAACTTGAGTTTTGCAAGTATTTAAAGATTTATTTAGTATTTATGATACAATACTAATTTACCCTGTTTATCAAATAAGAAAAAAGCATCCCCATAGTTATTCCAGACATCCTTGCTAGAGTTAAAAACTTCTTTTTGATTGGCTTTAATTTCTTTTAAATAAAGAATATTCCTTCCTGCATCTTTAACAAACCATCCTTCAAGCTTACAATTAAAGTCACACGAGTTCTCTAGAAGAAAGGTTTCAGAAGTGGCGTTTAAATTAACTAAAGTAATACAATTAGCACAAACTTCTTGCGATTTTTCCCAAATTCCTAGCCCAAGCTCGCGAGCTTGGGTTTCTGCTCGCAATAATTCTTTTTCATAAATTAAATCAGAGTAATAATAAGCATTAGCAAATCCTTTTTCAAGTATTTCTAAATTAACAAATCTATCCTCGTAAAACAAATATCTGAGCTTGCGATTATACTTGTCAGTATTTTCTTTATCTCTAAGGAGATAAATTGTATTGTTCTCAAACTCTTTTAAAAAACTACTTGAAGCGTTTGCATGCGGCATTTTCTTTTCAGGAGTGTTTATTCCCAAAAGTCTTATTGATTCTTCTTGACCTTCACTCGGAAAAATAACTTTAATTGTGTCGCCATCAATAACTCGAGTAAGAATGGCTTCTTCCTTGAGATAATCTTTAACTTGATTTTGGTTGTTTGTTGCTTGCCCTGTTAGTTGGGGGTAATACACTGATAGAAGGGATAACAAGGTTATAATTAATAAAAAAATAATTAGCCTTTTGTTTTTCATGAATTAATTAATAATACTCTATTATTATACTTTTTTATATAATAATAGTTATAAACCCTAAAAAAATAAAATAATATGACAAAAAATCCGGTGTTAGATTCAACAAGAGGCATTGTAGAAGATTCTGAGAATGTTAGAATAAGCCAAGAAAAAGTAATACAGATTGCAAGAGATTATGCCCCTCTAACATTTACTATTCCTGACTGGCGAGGGCCTGTTTTTCCAAATGGAACCCCTGAAGAATTATTTTCATTTTTTATGTTAGCCAATACTATTAATTTTGCTTTTACTGATTTTAAAACAGGCGAGAAATACATGACACGATTCAAAGATAAAGAGTGGAAGGGTGCTTATGGTATGTATGCTGCATTAATGCAAGCAACCGAAAGTGGTGTTCCAATATTTGATCCTCGTTTCTTAAAAGATTGTACCCTTGATCAAGTTAGAAGTGTTTTTTGTAAAGATACTGAAATACCAATGGTTGAGGAGCGAGCAAGGATATGGAACGAAGTTGGAAGAGTTTTATCTGAAAGATATGGAGGGCAATTTATCAATTTAGCTAACGAAAGTGATTGGAAATTATTTAATTGTGGTAAGGGACTAGTTGAAAGACTTGTTGCAGATTTTCCTTCTTTTGATGATTCGTGCGTTGTTGGGGGAAGAAAAGTTTGTTTTAATAAGCGAGCCCAGTTATTTCCTGGCGAGCTTCACGGTAGATATCTAGCAGATCACACTGGTTCTTTCCCAGAAGCAGAAATAAAAGAACTTACTGCTTTTGCAGATTATCAATTACCAAAGGCACTTAGAGCATTAGGAATATTACAATACTCTCCTACCTTGGCTGCTAAAGTAGATGCTCAAGCACTTATTCCTGCTAAAAGCCAAGACGAATTAGAAATAAGAGCTAATACAATTCATGCTTTTCAATGGTTACTTGAAACAATTAATGCAATCAGATCTAAAACTGGATTGCCGGATATTAATGTACTTCATTTGGATTATAAGTTATGGTCTGAAGGCCGAGCTCTTCCTGGAAAGCATCATCTTACAAAAACTATTGCGTATTAGGAAATTATTGAAACTATTGCAATTAATTGGGCTTACAAAAGGTTTTTAAACACATTTTTTTTAGAGTAGATATGTCAAAAGTAAGAATCAAATTAGGAAGTTTGGATATTAACGAATTGAATAATATCTGTGGAACAATAAAAGAATTAGCCAAGAAATCAGGCGTAAACATTTCTGGGCCAATTCCATTACCTACTCGAAGATTTAAAATAACTACACGCAAATCACCTTGCGGAAACGGAACAGCTACTTTTGATAATTTTGAGATGAGAATTCACAAGCGAGTAATTGATTTACCTGCAAATGAAAGTGTTTTACATTCTATAATGAAGCTTCCAATTCCAAGAAGCGTTAATGTTAAGATAGAGATGAAGGATTAGTTGCTAATTCCCTAATTATATTTCCTATATCTTTCCAACTATAAGCTCTGATAATATTTCTTCCTTGAATATTCTTATTCCAAGGCCTATCTGGAACAACAACAGGAATATCATTAGAAACAGGAACAATATGTTTTGGATCATCTTCAACCAAAACCCAAATACCATTTTTGAAACATAATTCTCTTTTACCTATGCTTTTTCCAGACTTTCCAAAAAGATTTCCAAAATCAATTTTTTGAAATAAACCGTCAAAATAAGTTTTTACAAAAACTCTAGTTGATTGTCTCAAAACATTTGGTCTAGCAGTAATAATGTGCATTGCGTCTATTTCGGCAAGTTGTTCTAATTCTTGTTTAGCTCCTTGAAAGGGCCTAATATCCTGAAAGAAGGGAGATCCATAAAATTCAAAAAAGTCCGCTATTGCTTGGTCTTTGGATACTCCATAATGTTCCCAGAAATTATAAGAATAAAATGTTTGAAGGTCAATTTTTTTATTGTACTTTTCACTAAGAAATCGGCAGTGATGCTCTAATAGTGGTGCTAATACTTCGTCTAAATCAAATCCGATTGGCATAATAACAATTTCCATTTTTATAGTTTAAATAGCATCTTAAACAAAAACATATATTTTTTTCTACAGAATAATTTATAAAGACTGAAAATGGTTGATTTCTGATGGTGATTAAAAGAGGATATTTTATTAGTTTTGAAGGTATTGATGGTTGTGGTAAAAGTACACAAATCTGGCTTCTTGGAAAATATATGTTTGATTTAAACAAGTATACCCATATGGTTATGACTAGAGAACCTTGGAGAAACGCAGATATTCGAGCAATACTTAAACAAGATTCTGACCCCTATAGTCAAGCCAGAAAACTTGCCGAACTTTTCGTAAATGATAGAAAAGAACATGTTACTGAATTAATTGCTCCAAAACTAGAAAGAGGACATCATGTAATATCAGACAGATTTGATTTATCCACTCTTGCTTATCAACAAGCTCAAGGAATACCGGTGCAAGAACTTATTGCAATGCATCAGGGAATTTTGATGCCAGATTTAACCTTTATAGTTGATGTTCCTGTTGAAGTAGCAATTCAAAGAATGAAAAAAGATGCAAAAAGACAAGAAGAACAAAAATTTGAGAAAAGTAAAGAATTCATTGAAAAACTCCGAGCTAATTATCTTGCATTAAAGGATTTACCTGGAAGAAGGATAGTTATAATTGATGGAACCCCTTCACCGATAGATATTTTTGAAAATCAAATTGTTCCTGCTTTCGATAAATTCCATCAAGAACAATTGAGCAAATAAAATGAAAGTACAACTAAAAGCAATTACCCAAGGATTTAGAACTCGCGAGGATATTGCAGAAGAAGTTTTTGGTAAAATTAAGGATTTATTGTAACTGCTATTAAAAAGTAAAAAAGAATAAAAGACTAAACTAGCCCCTTCATCTTCGCTAAAAATTCCTTGCCTTCTCCGGAAAGAGGTTCTTTTTTAGCTGGGAAAATCGCAAGGGCCGCTTCTTCAGCGGATTTTCCTCCAAGTATTAATCCAAGTGCCTTTTTCTCTAATCTTGAAAGTTTAAGGGTATTACCTATAACAACAAAATCTTCAAAGGCCTCATAAGCCATAGGTGCAACGGCTTTAGTCATTTCAGCCATAACATCTGCAAAAACTCTTATTTCATATTGTGCATGTTTATCAGTTCTTAATTTTAAAAAATGCATTAAATTATGCAAATCTGTTTTCCAATACCATTGTGTGTAAGAATTTAAAGTTAAATTCATTCTTGCTAATTCTCTAGCCAATTTTGGCATTCCTTCTGCACCTCTTTCATTTAGCAAATCTTGATAGGTTTCATAAGCCCTATCTGATTCGCGAGTTATAAGACTCCTAACTCTCTCAGCTTCTTCCGGAGTAACTACTTCTCCTCTTCCTTGTTTATTACTGGTTGATTGGGCTGCTATAACTTGAGGTTCAGGAACATAAAATTCTTTATCTAAAATAGAATATCTGCCTGAAATTTCATTGATGCTTGCGGTTCTATGCCTAACCCATTGTCTTGCAACAAAAATTGGCATCTTAGCATGAAACTTCAGTTCTACCATTTCAAGAGGAGTATTATGTTCATGTCTAAGTAAATAACGAATTAAGCCCCTATCATCACTAACTGACTTGGTTCCCTTCCCATAACTTACTCTTGCTGCTTGAACTATTGCCGCATCATTTCCCATATAATCCATAAGTCTAACAAAACCATGGTCAAGACATTTAAATGGTTTGAATAAAATAGCTTCTGCTGCTTCCACAGTTGGCCTTTTAGTTAAATAAGTTTCGTTTTGTTCCTCTTCTCCCATAAGTCCATACCTTTTAGACAATATTTAAATATTTGTATAATTAGGGTGGTGTGTTTAATTCTATATCAATCGATAAACTTAAAACTACCATATTGCTGGCTTTAGTATGAATCACCAGCATATTCTTGAGAATATAAAGAAAAGCAAGAAGTACAAAAATATCTCGAAAGAAGTAATTGAATTAGAAATTGCAGAGTTTATTAAGAAGAATGTGAATTGGAAGGAATTAAAAGAAAAAAATATCTTAAAACAGATAAAATCCAAGCTTCACAAAAAACATGCAACCTTTTCTCTTATTAAAGATAGTAAAAAAACTGATTACTTAGAAGAATTAAAAAAAGATCCTAAAAACCTAGATTTAATTAAAAAAATACTTGCTAGTAATCGCTCTACCAAAGAAAGACTCGAGTTCTATGAGGATTTGTATGAAAAAATATTTCAGATTACGGGTAAACCAAGAGCTATAATAGATTTTGGTTGCGGATTAAACCCAATCTCCTCGGTTTTTATAGAAAAACCCCTTGTTTATTATTGCTACGATATAAATGAAAAAGACGCAAGTCTAATTAATAATTTTTTTAAAATTAGAGGAATAGAAGGAAGAGCTTTTGTTATTAATTTAAAAGATATAAAAAACTATCAAAATCTCCCAGAAGCTGACCTGGGTTTTATGTTTAAGTTTATTGATACAATTGAAGAAGGAATTAATAATCATAAACTTGGAGAAGAAATAATAAAAAAAGCTCGGGAAAAAACCAAAAATCTGGTGGTTAGCTTTGCAACCAAAACTCTTGGTGGCAGAAGCATGACTTATAGCAATCGAGGTTGGTTTGAAAGAATGTTAAAAAGACTTGGACTTGAATTTAGAAAACTAGAGTTCAATAATGAAGTTTTTTATGTTCTCCCAACAAATACAAAAAAATAAAAAATAGCTAATCCAGTTTAACAAACTCTGTTTTTATTTGTTTTAAAGAATTCATGCTAACTGTTTTTATGAATTGAAATTTTTTAACCCATTCTTTAATGGTTGCATAATACTCGTCTATGTCTTTTGTTCTTAGTTTAACAATTAGTTCATATTCTCCTGTACAAATATCAACGCTTTCAACTCTAGAGTCTCGGGCTAGTTCTGCACCTACTTTTTCAGGATCAGCGTAACTTTCTCGAGCCAAATTAATAAAAACAAAAGTGCAGTGGCCCTCTTCAATTTTTTTATAATCAAAAACAGCCTTATAACTTTTTATTGCACCCTCTTGTTCGAGTTTTTTAATATTATAATGAATAGTTGTACTTGGTTCTTTGAGTTTTTTAGCTATAACTGAAATCTGGGGGGTGCAATTACCTTCCTTAAATAATTCTATTAGTTTTGGTTTTATATCTTTCATGAAATTTGATTGATTCTAGTTTAATCCTATAGCTTTATTGGTTTTTGATTTACCAAAAGTCAGTTCATTAAGAATAAAATAAAGCTGCTTTGCCTTCTTTATTTTTTCCGATTTTTCATCAAGAATCTCGGTTTTAACAATCGTGTCGTTTTTAGTCATAAATTGTATAATATTCAACTATTTATAAGCTTTTCGCTTAATTATTGAATATTCTTCAGTAATATCTTTAAAGGTACCTGTTTTTAAGAGATTATCCAGAAAATGAATATTTTCTGGCTCCTCGCTTGTAGAGAACAAGCTTCAGAATATGGAAAATAAAACTATAAGCTCACTTGAAATAGAAAGACAGAAAATAAACCAAATAGATAAAGCTCTAGTAAAGCTAATAGATAAAAGATTTGAAATAGTCAGGAATATCTTGGATTTAAAACAAAATCTTGGTTTACCTATTTTCCAACCCCTACGTGAGCAGAAAGTTCTAGAGAAAATTGCTCAATTAAGCCAGAATCCAAAACAGAGCATAAATATTTTTCAGACAATTATATCTGAGTCAAGAAAACTTCAGGAGCAACTAACATGGAAAACCAAATTAGCATAATTGGTTTTGGAAATTTTGGAAAACTTGTTGCAAAACATTTAGTTTCTACTGGAACTAGAGTTCTTGTAAATGATAGTATTGATAAAACCCCTGAAGCGCAGAAAATTGGAGCCAAGTTTACTAGTCTTGAAGAAGCCTGCAGAAGTAAGATAATAATTTTGGCTGTTCCAATGGAAAATCTTGTTAGTATACTTGAAACTATAAAAGATAAAATCTCTCAAGGAACTCTTGTCTTGGACGTTTGTTCTCTTAAGATATTTTCTTGCCGAGCTATGCAAGAAATTCTTCCTAAAAATATAGAAATTATTGGTACACATCCTTTATTCGGGCCACAATCTGCACCAAATTCAATAAAAGGAATGAAAATTGCCTTAGTAAATGTTAGAGCAAATCCTAAAACTATAGAAAAAACAAAAAACTTTTGCGAAAAATTAGGATTAAAGGTTATTTTAACAACAGCCCAAGAACATGATAGACAAATGGCTTTCTCCCAAGCACTTACGCATTTTATTGGTAGGGTTTGCAATAAAACTAATATTACGCGAATAGAATTAAGTACAAAAACCTTTGATGATTTAATGAACATTGTAGAGATTATAAAAAATGATACTCCTGCTCTTTTCAATAACATGCAAACCATGAATCCTTTTGCCGAAGAAGTTAGAGAAAACTTTGTTCGTTCTGCAAGTCAAATCAATAATGAATTAAATTTTAAAAGAGTTGATAATGTTGAATGCAAACAGCCCTAGTAATAGGTGGAACAAGGGGTTTTGGAAAAGAAATATGCAATAATCTTAAGAAGAAAAGCTTTAATATATTCACAATAGGTAGATCAGAGGATGCTGATTTTCAGATAGATATCTCTAACAAGACAGATTTTCAGAGAGTTTTGGAAGAAATTAAAATTAAACTGCCTAAAATTAATTTAATCTTCTGCGTTATAGGTTTTGCAGGTGCCAAAAAACCCAATCAGTTAACTAAAGAGGATTGGGTTAAAGCATTTCAATGTAATATTGGTTTTATTAATCAAACATTAAACACCCTAAGGGGGAACGTAAATCAGGTAAATGGTAAAGTAATTATCTTTGGAAGTAAATGGTCTTTTAGAAGAGATTGTAATTTAATTAAGCCATACATAATAGCCAAACATCAAATAATCGAGCTCAACAGGATTAAATCTAAAGAATTTAATATGCTATGCTTTTGTGTGCCTTCAATGAATACCCCCGGATTGAAAGCAGTAAATCTTTCTTTTAATAAACTTGGAATTAAAACAATCCCGCTTTGCAAATTGGGAAGTTCAAAAAGAATAGCAAAAATTATTGTTAAAAAAACACTTGATAAAACACAACCAGGAGATATTTTCTTAATATCTCCAAGAGGGAATATTCGTAATATCAAGAAACAAATCAAATAATCAAATAAATAGCGAAAGCAGGAGGAAATAAAATATGTACCAAACATTAGAAGAAGGAATAAGAAAGATAAGATATGCTTTGCTTAGACAAATGCCTATTGAAGAACTTGAAAGCTTAGGAATTAGGAATCCAGAAGACAATTTAGTTAGAGAAGTCTTGGAAGAGGCTTTCTCTAAGGTGCAGACAAATTTAGAAAGACATAGAATGCTAAATTCCAAGCATCCTTATGTGGGCTCTTAGAAAAGGGTTTTGTTTTAATCTCCTCGGGGTTGCCCTCTCATCTCCAAATTAAATAAATCAATAGCCATTTGCATGATTCTTGCTGCTTTTTTCCCATCGCGTTTAAAATCTTCTAAAGAAAAATCTTTTCTACCTTTAAGCATTAATTCAATTGCTTTCAGGTCTTCAGGGGAGACGCATTGCTTATTTGAAGTAACAGGTCCATAAACAACTCTTCTTGCTCCAACTTGTAGAATATTTCTGAAACATCTTGCGCAAGGATGCCCGGTTATATAAAAAGTCGAGCCCTCCAAAGCAATTCCTCTTCTTGCTGAATTACCAATTGTGTTTTCTTCTGCATGTAAAAAGAAAGGATATTTTTCAGGTCTTGTTAAAGGAATTTCTGAATCTAAACATCCTCTTGGCGGAGCATTATAACCCATGCTAAGGGGCTCATGATTTGGGCCTACAGCATAACAACCTTGTTTAGTAGCAGGATCAGGCGATCGCATGGCTATTAAAAAAGTCTGAGCCATATAGTACTCGTCCCAATCTAGTTTTGTCCAATCTCTGAAAAGTTTCTCTCTTGCATTCATGGTTTAACAAAAGCTTTAGCTTTTTTAAATAAATAGGTTATAAAAAATATGAATTGAAACATCCTTATTGGTTTATAAAAACCCAATAGCAAGGTTTAAAACCAAGATTTCTAATTAATTAGTAAAGCCCACGTCGCATAACGGTATTGCATCAGCCTGGAAAGCTGAACCCTTCACTGGGTGCCCAGGTTCGACTCCTGGCGTGGGCGTTTAGAATGAGGCATAGTTTTTTAAATAAGTGTTTTTTAATTTAGTTAAGAGATAATAAATGATTCCAACGAAAATATTTTTTACTAAAGGAGTGGGCGTACATAAAGACAAACTTGCTTCTTTTGAGACTGCCTTAAGAAATGCAGGAATAGAAAAATTTAATTTAGTTTATGTTTCTAGTATCTTGCCTCCAAATTGCAAAATAATTTCTAAAGAAGAAGGACTTGGTTTGTTAAAACCAGGACAAATAGTTTTTTGCGTTATGGCGAGAAATGAAACTTGCGAGCCAAATAGATTAATCTCGAGTGCCATAGGTGCTGCTCTTCCAAAAGATACAAATAACTACGGATATTTATCAGAACATCATTCTTTTGGTGAAAAAGGAGAAAAAGCAGGAGAGTATGCGGAAGACTTAGCAGCAACAATGCTTGCAACAACTTTAGGAATTGAATTTGACTCTAATACTGCTTGGGAAGAACGCGAGCAAGCCTATAAGGCCAGCGGACAAATCTTTAGAACCTCTAATTTAGTCCAATCAGCAGAAGGAAATAAAGATGGTTTGTGGACAACAACTATTGCAGTTGCTGTGCTTGTTGAGTAGGTAAGAAAGAGAACTACCTTTGCCTTAATAATTCTAAAACCTTTTCAAATTCTTTTGCTTGAATAATTGCATCTTCAAGAGCATTATGAGGTAAATTTTTTCCCCTAATTTTCAATTGTGATATCTTAGCATTGGGATCCCTCATTACTCCTCGATACATTGAGTTTATATCTTCGCCCCTATGCCCAAATGGATTTTGACCTTGATAAAAATTGTCAAAATACCATGAAGTAAACATGCCGTCGAATTTTAAAGGGGCTGCTGCTTCAATAGGTTCGAATCCTCTTGTTACCTCTTCAACCCACTCTGCATATTCCTGCATTACTTTTGTAGGAGCTTCGCCTTTTTTATCAAGAACTTCCAAAACCTTATGGGGATTAAACTGCTCACTTCTTGGATTAAATTCATCCGTTTTTAAATTCTTTAAGCATCTTAATCCTATTGCGCCTACTCGCATAGATTGAACAATTAGATTTCTACTTATTGGTTTAATTTCCCTATAAAACTGAGTTGAAGTACTTCCAACCACACATGCTCCCAAGGATAACATAGAATATTTTCCCGGTGTTGGACCTGAAGCTTCAATATCAAATGAGATGTATCTTTTTACCACTTAATTTAAGAATATTTAGTATATTAAAGTATTTCCATTGTACTTTTAGATAATAGAAAAACCTTTTAAACTTAAAAAATAGTAAATAAATATGAAAAGCATAAAAGGAAGTGAAACAGAAAAAAATCTTCTTAAAGCATTTGCTGGTGAGAGCCAAGCAAGAAATAGATATACTTATTTTGCAAGTGTAGCTAAAAAAGCAGGATTTGAACAAATATCAGCAATATTCCTTGAGACAGCTGATAATGAAAAAGAACATGCTAAAGTTTTCTTTAAATTTCTTGAGGGCGGAGAAGTAACAATCGAAGCTAGCTATCCTGCTGGAAAAATCTCAAGTACAGAGGAAAATCTTCTTGCTGCAGCAGATGGAGAAAAAATGGAATGGAGCGTTTTATATAAGGAATTTGAAAAAAAAGCTAGAGAAGAAGGATATGTTGCTGTTGCTAAGGCTTTTAAAGAGATAGCAGAAGTTGAAGAGCAACACGAAAAAAGATATCGCAAGCTTCTAGAAAATGTTAAGAAAAATCATGTTTTCAAGAAAGAAAAAGTTGTTAAGTGGAAATGTAGAAACTGTGGTTATGTTCATGAAGGCAAGGATGCTCCTGATATGTGCCCTGCTTGTTCACATCCTAAAGCTTATTATGAAGTTTTAGAAGAGAATTACTAGTTATTAGGGATTTTCTACTCTTATCTTTAAGCTCGCTTTTTGCTTTGTTGAATTCCTAATTAAATCTTCTCTATAAATTAAAAATCTCTAAAATTAAATACCTAAAAAATAAAAGGCAAAATAAAAATAAAATAAATTGATGAACTGCTAAAATCTTAGAATTGTTCTTCTTCAGATTCTTCGCTTGCTTCTGCTTCGTCAAAAGATTCTTCTTGAGATTCTTTCTTAGGCTTTTGTTCTTCTTTGTTGAAAGGCTTTCTTGGTTCTATGCCTTTTGACTTGAAATAACATTCTTTACAAAGAACGCTAGTTCCTTCTCTTGGCTTGAATGGGACTTCGTCTTCCTTTCCGCATTGAGAACACTTGATTTTAGTCATTTCTCTTGGTCCTCTGTTGAAAGGTTTTCTAAATCCGCCACCGCCTCTTCTGAAGCCTCCGCCGCCACTATTGCCGCGAAATCCTCCAAAAGAACTTCCACTTCCGTACATTTTAATCCTCCGTATGCATTTAATTTAGGCGTCTATAAGAACTCGTTATACTCAACTATGCATTGCCTAAACTGCTTCTTATGACTATGTTATAACACCATTAAGTGAGTTTATAAAGGTTTTGGAATTAAGAAAGATTATTGTAGTTGGGGGTGTGTTAAATTAAAAATAGCTGCGCCCATACCCTTGCCTATTCCATATCTTGGAACCAGTTGTCCATGAAAATGCCTTATCATTTGACCTGCAGTTTCGCCATGATTTTCAAAATAATTTGCGCCTTCACATGGGCCTTGTTCTAAATCCCTTATTACTACTGCCCTTCTTTTAACAGAACCTGGAACTTTTTTTTCTAATTCTGCATCCATATCCCAAAGGTCATAGACTCTTAAAATAGAATTTGAATCTGTTGAAATAACACCTTTTAATGCTTTTAATCCTTGTTCTTTTGCTTCTATAAATCCCCTTAATTCTCCCGCAGTTAATTCAGATAAACTACCAACAACTCTTCTTGGAGCAACTAAACAATGTCCAAGGGTGCTTGGAACTAGATTTAATGCAACAAAAGCAGCGTCATTTCTCCATATGCATCCTCGAGCATAATCTAACCATTCTCCCAAAGGTTTCATATCATAAAGACTATCTATCATAGAAAAGATTAATTTAAGAGGTATTTAAAGTTTTCTATATAGTTGTCACTTTAGAATAATAACAAAACCGAAAGGTTTAAAAACCCAAAATGTATTTTTTATGTATAAATTATGATTAAAAATCATAATTCAAAACACCTCAAGATGAAAGACGAAAATTATAAGATTGCAATTAAAGTATCTCAGGCAGAAAATCCTGGCGCTGATTCTAATCAAGATAGATATCCCAAACCTGCACCAAAAAAGGATTGTCATTGTCCTGCTGATGCACCTTGTAGAATATCAGGAAGATGTGCTTGTGATGCTCTTAAGGATTTGATTAAAACAATTGAAGATAAAAAATGATAGAAAATATTTCAAGACGAGCCTTTTTTAGAAAAGCAGTTAGCCATGTTGCAACAAAAGGTTCAGGAGCACTTCTAATTTATGGAATGAAAGAAAGCATAGACGATCTGTCTCTCTATAAAGAAGTAGATGAGGGTCAAGTCATAACATCTCAAGAAAATGTTCCTTCAAGAAATATCGTAGAAAGAACAGTAGATATTGAAGATTTAAAATTAAGATTAATTGGTGTAGTTCATGCTCCTCAATTCGCCAGAAGACATTTTAATGAACTTGAAAGATTAGTAAGAGAGAGTAGCCATGTTGTTGTTGAATCCGCAAAACCCGTGGCTTGGAAAGATGGGAATATTGTTGAAAATCCAGAAGAAATGAAAAACTCTTACTTTCAAACTATTTATCATTTAGCAAGAAAATACGGAAAACCCCTTATTACATTGGATGCTGTTAAAACAAGTCTTCATCTTATAGATTTATTTACCTGGGTTGCGGGAGCTATGAACTTTAGAGAAAATGCTGTTAAACTTAGAGAAGATAAAATTACTAGAAGAGAAGCCTTAATTCACGGATTAAAATCCTTAGGTTGGGGTGCGCTTGCCTTTGGTTCTACTGGGGCCGGTGGTTTCTTAAGAAGTGGAATCGCGAATTTAATAAGTCCAAAACAAGAACTTTCGCAGATTGAATTCGAGAGATTTGGCTATAATCATATTGTTGACCAAAGAAATGTTCAAATTGCTGAAAGATTACTTCAGTTACCTGGACTTTTAAATAAGGACGAGGTTGCGCAAGGAAAATACGTGATGGTTACATTTGGAGCAGCTCATATTCCTGGAGCCCATTATTATTTAACACACCCAATCGCACGAAAATTAAAAAATGCACTTTATGCTCCTACTTATAACTTATTAGATACAGAAGGAATTTTTCAATATAATCCCCTAGAATCTTGGGGCTGGAGGGTTAAAAAACTTGCATAAAAATGACTCCTGCAAACACTAATCAACTAAAGAAATTTGCAATAACAAAGAAAATTGCCAAGCATGGCTCACAGGCAATTATAGTTGTTCCTAGAATTCTTGAACACGAGCTCAAACCAGGAACAATTGTGCAACTAAATATTGAAGTTCTCGGAGAAAAATAAAATGCCGGAACTAACAGAATCTATTAAAACAAAAACTCAACAACTTGCTGAATAAATTACTTGAGTTTTATTAAAGCATTAGTTAATCCTATAAACCCTGATTTCCTCTTTCTTATATGGAACGCTATTGGGATTTAATTGAGCAAATTGTTCGCGAATCAGATATTATACTGGAAGTGCTGGATGCTCGATTTCCTGAATTATCTAGGAATAAACAAGTTGAAGAAATCATTGCTAGGTTTAATAGGCCAAGAATTTTTGTAATGAATAAAGCAGACTTAATATCTAGAAGAGATTTAGAATTTTCAACAGCTAAACTAATGGAAGAAGGCGAGGTAGTTTATGTTTCTAATAGACAAACAAGAACAATTAAAACTCTACTAGCTAAAATTCGACAGGTTTTTGCTAAAAACGGCAAAAGAGCAGAATATTTTAATCAACCAATAATAAAAAAACCCTACAGAGAAGCTAAAGGAGATATTGTTGTTGGAATACTTGGATATCCTAATGTTGGTAAATCCAGTTTGATAAACTCGCTGAGTTTTAAGAAAAAAGTTAAAGTTTCAAAAAAAGCAGGAACAACACATGGAATACATTGGGTTAAAGCTAATGATGAAATAAAGTTAATTGATACACCAGGAGTTATTCCTTTAAGCTATGAAGAAGAAGCTAAACTTGGAATGATTGCTGCCCGAAATCCTGAAAAAATAAAAGACCCTACTACCTTGGCTTGCAAAATAATTGAATTGTTCATGAAGGCTAATAAACTAAAAAGTTTGATTGAATTTTATAGGGTTCAAGATAAAATTCAAACTACAGAAGAAAATTCTTATGCTATACTTGAGCAGTTATCTCTTGCTAAAAATCATTTAAAACAGGGCGGGGTTGCTGATGAGAATAGAACTAGCGTGATGATAATCAAGGATTGGCAACAGGGAAGTTTGAGATTATAATTCTGAAAGACTAAGGTTTATAAAACCATTATTTAAAGAAATATTATGAATACACCTAAAGATTATCAAATTGGAAGAGTAGTTTACGTAGAGTATGACGGAGTTTTGCAAAATCATAGGGCTATCTAATGCATTAGCTCACAGAACCTTGCAATTACCTCCAACAAGAGGCACTAGTTTTGAACAAACGATGGCCCAACTATTAGATATACTTAAAAACCCCGGAGTACTAACATAATTATAACATGGAAAAAGATTTTGCAAGAATAAAAAAGAACGATAATACAGAAGTAGTTATTAGAGTAGATGATTTCGGGGGCAAAGTTGGATTGACTATTCGCGAGTTCACTAATGATCCTAGAACAGGCTACAAAGGATTTACAAAAGCAGGAACAAGAATACCTGCTGAAAAATTCCTTGAATTTAGAGAAGCTATTAATTCTATTCCGCTTGAGGATTTGAAGCCAACCCAATCTAATGAAGCAAGTGAAGCAAAAGCACCTGTTGAAAAAAAAGCCAAAGCAAAAGATTCTAGTGTAGAAGATTATTAAGATTCTTAAATATTTAATTATTCTATTGGTGTATTTTTATTAATAACAATAACTATGATTTAATTTAAAGCAGGCTTGCATTGTCCTGATTAAATAAACCTACAAACAAAATTTAATTTACACTAATAAAACAAGTCTAACTGCCAATTACAACCAAGGATTTTCTTTATTCTCGAGTTTGCGCAACATCTCTTTCATATTAGGATTTTCCTTACCTCTTAAATTAAGAACTTGCCTGGCTTTCTGAATAGCATTACATATCTTAAGATTAAAAGGACATTTCTTCTCGCAGGCCTTACATAAACTGCATTTAAACACCAACTCTTCAAAAACCTTATTTGATAAGAGTATTGCATGGGCTCGCGGGGAATATTGCTCTTCTTTTAAAACCTTGAATACAGGACATAACTCTTTGCATAAACCACAGCGATTACATTTATCGAATATTTCAAGTATTTCTTCTTTTGTGTTTTTTTCTTCTATGTTGGTCATTTTATTCCTCCTCTTTTCTTCCTCCGAAAAAACCAGAAGCTAATTTTTTTACCTTTTCCTTTTCCTCATCGCTTAATTCGGTTTTTGGTTTTTGCGTTAAAACATTTACTGTTTCTATTATAGGTTCATTATTATTTTCGACTTCATTTTCGGCATATTTTTCTTGTTCTGAGTTTTCATCGTTATTTTTTTCCTGTTTAGATTCATCAAAGTTTGTTTCTTCAATAATTGCTAGTTGCTTGGGCTTAGGGGTTTTATCAGAAGTAATATCATCTACTAAAATACCTTCATTAAACTTAAAATTAGGGTCTTGACGTTTCTTGACGCGTTTTATTATTTCTAAATCTCCTTTTTCTATAAATTCCTTATTAATTACTCCAAAACCCGAATTGTAAGCAACCCTACCATTTAATTTTTTTACAAACCTTAGGGCTTCAAGTCTTTTTTCTATCTGCTCTTTTCTAAAACATAGATAAAAAACTCCAGAAGAAAGATGAGAGAAAAAAGGGATATTATTTTCTTCCATATAGATTACAAAATCTTCTAGGCTGTCTTGAAATACTTTTACAGACTCCATTAAATAATAACCTTCCCCTGCTATTTTTTTATAAGCCTGGCTTTTCAATCTTAAAAACTTAAGATAATCTTTATTTTTAAAAACACCTTCGTCATTTTCATATTCGATAAAAAGATGATATTTTTTTTCCATGCCTAAAAGAAAAGAAATATCCTTGTCTATAAAATCTATAGAACAAATATATTGGTTGAGTCTGAGTTTTGTATTTGCTTTAAAAATCTCGGCTAAATCTCCTGATTTTAAAATTGAAATTGTTCTTATTTTTTTATTAGTTAGTCTTAGACTAGCTCTAACAATTAAACCTGTTGTCCCTTCCATACCCACAAAATCGCTAATCTCGGATTTTAATACTTTGACTAGTTCTCCATGCGAATTAATTATCTCAAGCGAATCAACCCAATTCATCATTTTGTTATATTTTATTTCTCGACTTCCACATGAATTTTTAGCTAGCATGCCCCCCAGAGTTTCTAATCCTGGAAATAGGGGCTCAATTGGAAATTCTAATTGATGTGGCTCAAGCTTTTTATTTAAATCCGAAACAAGAACTCCTGCTTCTACTAAAACTGTTTTCTTACCCGAATTTATATCAATTATTTTATCGAGCTTAGAAGTGTCTATAATAAGAGAGTTTTTTGCAACAACCCCTCCTGTAAAACTTATTCCAGAACCCCTTAGAGTTATCTTCTGATTGGCTTTGATAATTGCTTGTGCTTCCTCAATAGATTCAGGAATAGCATAAGCAAGAGGTTTGGATTTTATTCCATTGATATTCTCTTCGTAGATTATCTTCCCCTTAGTTTGTTTTATCATTTTTTGTTTTTTTGTTTTTGCTAGTATTGATTATTATTTAATATCTCTTTTTCTAATTCCTCTAAATCAATAGGCGCTTCTTTTTTGATTCCTAGAGAATCGCATAAAACTTCTGAAAATTCAATAATCTCTGGCCATTTTTCAGAATCATTTGAGTTTAATTTATTTAAAACTAAATGCCTGTATGCCCTAGCATCTGAAGTAAGAAATTTTTTTACTTGTTTTTCTTTTATTGGACTGATAAACAATAAAGCTATTTTATTTGCCAAGTTATTATCATATATTGGTAAATTACCACAAGAACCACAACATAAGATATCTTCGGGATTGCCAAGGTTGTCTAAGATTCTTACTCCTATTTTCTCGAGTAGCTTTCTTGGAGAATCAGTAAAATTTAGATATCTTGAAAGGTAACAGGAATCATAATAAAAGATTGGTTCATTAAAAAAACTAGAAGGTTCTTTTTTACTCTGCTCCAGGGCTTTTAAAATAGTATCTGTAATGAACTCCACTTCAATATCCCAATTAGGAAGCATTTCTGGATATTCTAGCTTAAATGTTTTAAAACAAAAAGGGTCCGAAACAATTATCTTTTTTACACCTTGCGAATTAAAGTATTCGAAATTAGATTTTGCTATTTTTCTTGCTTGTTTGTCATAACCTCCTTCGATCAAAAATCCCCCCGACTCAATGTCTTCAATTAAAGAGAATTTTATTCCCAGTTCTTTAAGGATTTTTTTATAATTATTCACAACCGGTTTAAGATAAGCTAAGCTATAGGTTCCAGGAAAATAAACTACATCTTTTTCAAATAGGCCAAATAACCCCATTTTTCTTATTTCTTATAAAAAGGCAAGCCAAAAAGCGTTTTTAATGATTTATGTTCTTTATTGGATAATTTGCAGAATACAACTTTACAAAATCTTAATATCTTTTCTTTTGGAGTAATCCCAATTCGAATGCCCGAATTGAATAATTAAATCTACGCCTAAACTCGAGGTTTCTAAAGGTAAGTCGCAGGCACCAAAACAAGTATCTAGGTAGATTAAGATTTCTGGAGAATTCTTGCCAAGCTCTTTTTTACTCAACTCATTTTTAATTTTCTCTTGAATTTGAGTAGCATAAGGCTTGATTCCATCTGGGAATTGTAGCAAGATTTTTTTAGCTTTGGCTTTCTTTATTTCGCTAACAACTCGAGGTAGCTCGAGCTCGTACCTTTGTTCTAAATCCTGGAGATTTTTTGTTTTCATAATAGATAGTCTGAGAGAATAATCCTTATAAATCTATTTCAAACCAAGAATTATATGGCTGAACCAGAAGTTAAACCAGAAAGGACTTTCTTTTTTGTTAAACCAGAAGCCCTACAATTTTATAGAGAGATATTGGGAAGAGTAGACGAAATTGGCAGAAGAGTATACGAATCTCGAATCGATAATCTTCCAAGACAAATAATTGAACTACACTATGAAGAACATAGGAATAAGCCTTTTTTTCCTTTTATGGTTGGACTCTTTGAAAAACAAGCGATTCATACAGCGGTTTATGAGGCTAGAGACGAATCCGGAATTATCTTACCCCTAAGAAGATTATTAGGACACACTAACCCTTTGCGGGCCGATAAGGGAACAATAAGAGGAGACTATGCGGATAAAATTGGCCAAGTAGTTTTTACATTTGGGGAGATTAGAGTTATAAAAAGTATTGCGCACGCTTCAGACTCTAAGTCCAGTGCAGAGCGAGAATTAAGATTGTGGGCTGATTTTTTAAAAGTTGATTTTAGAGCTTAGACCTGTTTTTCACTCTTTCCTTGAGTTGAGACTCTGCCGCCTTGCCACTGCCCCCTATAAGAAGAATGATTTTGTGAGGTTTTAAAGAACATCATATGAAGTATTCTAGCACCCATCTCTAATTTAAAATTATTTTTTCCTAAATTAGCCATGCCAAAAGTTAGTTCGCCAGAATAACCAGGAGAACAAGCAGCAGTAAACAGGGCTATTCCAGATCTTTGTAAGGTAGATCTTGGTCTAAATATTCCTGCGAGGTCATTAGGCATATTTACCTTTTCTATAGTTTTTACTAATATGAAATTACCGGGTTTCAAGATTATGCCTTTTTCTTTTCCATATTTTGCAAAAGAAACTACTCCCGGAGTATTTCTGTCTTCTATTCCTAAAAAAGAATCGCTCTGCTCGATAAGAAAGGCCTCACCAACCCTCAAATCAAAACCAGCGCCTTCTGGATTAGTTAGTTCTCTATCTGACAAATTTTCTACCAAATTTTTGGTTTTTACTAAACGCAATAGCTCTTTTGTTCCAATCATAATTTTAGAAACAAGTTAAGCTTTAAAAACAATATTGTACTTGAGAATATATGGCAACCAATTACAATATCCGTCAGCCCATCGTAACCGTATGTGGCCATGTTGATCATGGAAAAACTTCAATACTTGATCAAATTAGGGGCACAAGTGTTCAAGAAGGAGAAGCAGGAGGAATAACTCAAAAAATTAGTTTTACTCTTTTCCCCAGCGATAAACTTCTTAAAAGATGTCCTCTAATTGGGAAGTCAGGACTTAAGCTTGAAATTCCAGGATTTTTATTTATAGATACTCCCGGACATGCTGCCTTTAGTAATTTAAGAAAACGAGGAGGAGCACTTGCAGACTTGGCTATTGTTGTAATTGATATTAATGAAGGCATCAAACCCCAGACAGCAGAAGTTCTTAATATATTAAAGTTAAATAAAACTCCCTTTATCGTTGCTCTAAATAAAGTCGACAATATTTCGGGTTGGAGAAAACAAGCTGACTCTATTCAAGAAAGC
>VGKO01000003.1 GCA_016867035.1 Candidatus Pacearchaeota archaeon | reverse complement strand
TCCACGAGTGCCTTTACAAAAGTAGTCGAAGCAAGTCCAATTATAATTCCAACAGCAAGTCCAATCACCTTATATTCTTTTATAAATTCCTTAAACTCTATAAGTAATTTTCCCATATTCTACTTAATTTTCAGTAGTTTAAATATGTTTTGTTAGAGTTAATTAAGCAACCAAACTTGCGGTAATTGCAATACTAATAGAAATATAACTCTAAGAAATCTTTATTATCTATTTAAAAAATTTATTCTAAAGCGAAATCTTCATCAATATCCTCGGGTTCTTGTAGCAAGTCTCCTGAAGTAATTATTCCAACAAGTTTATCGTTTTTTAAAACAGGAAGATGTTTTATTTTATTTTTAGCCATCAGTTCGGCAGCATTACTTATTTCATCCTCCGCATCAATAGTAATTGTATTTCTTACCATAACACTTGAAACTCTTTTAGAAAGATTGTCTGCATTTTTAGTTATGTCTTTTTCTGTAACAATTCCTCTGATTGTTTCTTCGTGAACTACAATTAAACTTCCAATATTATTCTTACTCATTATTTTTGCGGCTTCTCTCAAACTAACATCATTTTCTATCGCAACCGCTTTCTTCATAACCTCCCTTACTTTCATAAAATACTCAAGATACAGATGTTTTTAAATTATTCTAGAATTACTAATTAAGCAGCCGGTTTTGCTTCTGCTTTTGGTTTTTCTTCTTTGACTTTAGCAGGGCAAACTTCATCGAATTTCTTCGCGCCTTCTTTAAGAACTCTGGTATTAATTTGCGTTGTTTTATCGCTTATTTCTTCCCCTCGTACTGTTTTTTTTAATCTTAATCCCTTTGGTCTTGTGGTGTTCATGCCTAAATCATTTTTAGATAAAAGCATACCTCTTAATTGTCCGCCAATTTGTCCTTTTATTCCGGGAAATCCAGCCATATCGCTTGTTCCAGTAATTTCTAATTGATAGCCATCTAGCTCTCCAGATATAAGACTACCATTAATCTTGTCTCCGATTTTCATTCTAATAAGGCTCTCGTTATCAGATTCTACCTTAAAGGTTCTTCCTTTATGAGATACATTTATTTTGAATACCATTTTTAATATTGTATAAAATTGCTAAATAAGGGGGGTTTTTAAAACTTCCCTTTAGGAAGTTTTGAGAAGATTTACAGATAAAAAATAAGAAATTTTTAAAGGATTTTAGATAATTTTGAATAATTTCAAATATGTTAGAGTATTAAAATATAAAAATATTCTTGAACCCAATAAAAATCAAAATAAAAATTGTTAAAATTATCCGTATTTTTAGAATTCTAAGAAATTTTAAGAAAATTCAAATATTTTTTATCGTCGAGAAAAAAATTCAATAAAAAATAATTTTTTTCAAAAACAAAAAATTTGCGAAAGGTATTTAAAGAAGTTTTCCTATTAATTATTACAAAGAGAGGAAATAAAAATGGCTAAAAAGAAAAAGAAAGCAGCTAGAAAGAAGAAGAAATTGTAATTTCGCTTCATATAGCTTAACTCAATTTGTTTTTATTTTTTTTATTTAATGTTTCTTTTTCTCTATCTTTTACATAATCTTTAATTATTTCTTGAAAGTTTCATAAAAGAAAACCGTTAGCTTACTCTAGGGAAAGTTTCATAAAAGAAAACCGTTAGGTTGTCTTTTATTACTCATAACGCAGCGCATCAACGGTTTTTGTTTTGCTTGCTTGGCGGGCTGGAAATATTCCTGATAATGCACCAATAATAAACGCAAAACCGATGCAACCAAGAATCAAGTAAAGAGGCGTGGCTGCCTGTAGTAAGTTTGTTCCTAATTGATTGGCCGCTACAAACTCAACAGACTTTGCAACTATCAAACCCAAAATAACACCAAGAATACCACCTGTTGCACCAATTAAACCCGATTCAATTAAAAATATGAGTAGAATATCTGAATTTCTTGCTCCAATTGCTTTCATTACTCCAATCTCTCGAGTTCTTTCTAGAACACTAGTGTACATTGTATTGGCTATTCCTATGCTGCCTACAACGAGAGATATTGCAGCAACACCTATTAAGAAATAAGTAATAATATTAAGGATAGTTTGAAAACTTTTTAATAATTCTTCTGGAGTTAATATCGCAAAATCTTTGGTTTTTTCAGTAACATCTCGGAAATTCATGAGTTTTCTTTCAACTCTATCTGCAACTTCAGTAATGTTTTCGCCTTCTTTTATTTTAATAATAATATAATCTACCTTCTCACCTGAAGAAAACAAACTTTTGAAGTCTTCAAAACCGATAATAATATTTTTATCATCTTGTGGGTTTCCAACAGGCTCAAAAATAGTTTTTACCTTAAATTCAACACCATCAATAAGGATAGTACTTCCGGTCTTGAGGGGTTTATCAAACAACTTACCTTTCTTAAAATCGCTTCCAAGCATAACTTCTTTATTTCCATCTTTCTGTATTAGTCTGCCTTCGTCAATTTCTATAGAACCTGATTCAATGAATAAATCCATTCCACCTTCGGGAATTCCATAAACAGGATAATATCTGGTTTTATCACCATATTCAACTTTGGAATTGCCTGCAGCCATATACGTTACTTCTTCTACTCCTGAAACCTTTTCAATAATCTCTGCATCTTTGGTAGTTAGGGTTACTGCCCCACTCGAGCCAGGCCCGCCAGACATTCCAAGAGGTTGTACAAAGAATTTATCTGAACCCAATTTCTTAAATTGTTCCCCCACCGCACCTTGCAAACCCAAAGAAAGACTTACAAGAATAAATATAATTGCTATTGACATGAATATGCCCACAAGAGTAAGCCAACTTCTAAGTTGTCTTTTCCTCAAGTTCTTGATTGCAATTTTAAAATAGTCTTTAATCATCTGAAGCTTATCCCCTCAGCGCATCAACTGGTTTTAATTTACTTGCTTGGCGTGCTGGGAAAACTCCTGAAATAACTCCAACTATGAATGAAAAAGCTATGGAAAATAAGATTAACGAATAAGAAAAAGTTACTTTAAACAAGTCTGTTTCTAAACTTGTATTAACGATTTGAGAAGCTCCGAAAGCAAGAGCAACACCTATTAATACTCCTATAACACCGCCAATTAAACCTAAAAGCCCTGCTTCAAATAAAAATATTAAAAGAATATCTGAATTTCTTGCTCCAATTGCTTTCATTACTCCAATCTCTCGAGTTCTTTCTAGAACACTAGTGTACATTGTATTGGCTATTCCAATACCCCCAACAATTAAGGATACAAGTGCAATTCCTATAACCACAATATTAATTACAAGTAAAATAGTATTAACTGTTGCTAGAGTATTTAGCGGTGTTTCTACTGTAAAATCTTCTTCACCCTCTTTTAAACCTCTATCTCTTCGCATTCTTTCTTTAATTGCTAGAGATACTTGTTCTATGTCTGCTCCTTTAGCTATCTGAACAACAATTAAATCATATTCATCTTCTAAATCTAGAAGTTCATTCATATCTCCTTCATTCATAAGTATAGCTAAATTAATTTGAAAACTACTTGATGCTTTTAAAATTCCTATAACCTCGAACTCTTTTCCTTGTAAAACTATTCTGCTTCCTGTTACAATATCTTTATTATAAAATTCAGTTGTAGAAAAATCATGCCCGAGTAATACTTTGCCTTTATCTTCTTTCTCAAGTAATCTTCCTGTTTCTGGCTCAGCATCAAAAGCATTGTAAATTAAATCTATTTGAGTTTTATCCGGCGGCATGCTTACCAAATAAGCAAAACCCCTTATTTTATTATATTCAAGGCTTACTGATCTAAGGAGTCTTGGAATAACTTCCTCTACCCCATTAACTCCTTTTATAATATCTACATCATGCTGATTTAATTTTTCAATAGCAGTTGAGCCCGGAGGACCAAAGCCTGTTTCTGCATTTCTTATAGTAAGTCTATCTGTACTTAAAGCATTAAACTGTCCCATTATTGCTGTTTGTAATCCTTGTCCTAAAGATATTAGTGATACTACAGCAGCAATCCCTATAAAAATTCCGAGCATAGTAAGCCAACTTCTTAGCCCTCTTCTTTTAAGATTTCTAAACGCAAGAAAAAAATATTTTTTTACCATTTTATTATTTAAAATAGGCTCTAAACCCTAGATGATACTCAAAAAGCACGTTTATTAATTTAGTGTCTGTGCTTTTTCTTTAGCTTTCTTTCTTTTTTTAGCTCTTCTGTATAGTAGGAATAGAATTAATAAAACAATAACAACCACAATTACCCAAGCTTTACTTGGTTGCTTGATTCCTGCAGAGATGGCTTCTTTTTGTGTATAAACTTTAATAGGCAAGGTTATTGTCTGAGTTCTTGGATTATTTTCAAAGTCTGAGTATTGAATTAATGCAACCAAGTTTATATTGGTTTTATCGAATATTACATCAAAACTTGCTGTTTGAAAGTCATCGCTACTTATTGAACCGATGTAAACTTTTTTCTCTGATAAAAGTTTATAGCCATTAGGTTCTAAATCTACAGAAAGAAATTTTATTTCTCCCAAACCCTGATTAACAATCTTAAGGTTTATCTTTCCTTTTTCTCCAAAAACAGGGTTGCTAGTAGAAGCAATAAAATCCAAATTAAGTTTAGAATTTACTTGAACTCCAATAGATCCTGTTTTTGTAAATTTTGAGCCTGTTTGATTGTAATATACAAGTTGATAAGGAATATTATAATCTCCTGGCTGTAAGTTATTAGAAGCTTTTATTTTAAATTCAAGATCTTCGTCTTCGTCTTCCTCAATTTCATCAACACTATCCTCTGAACTTCCAACAGGAGAGAATTGCAAGGCTTTTGTGGAGTCTTCTGTAAATAATAATGTAAGAGAAACCTTGTCCACATCATCATTAAGTGTGTTTTTTACAGTTATAGTAAGAGTAGTATCTTGGCTCGGATAAAGTGTGCCTTGGTCAACATTGTCAATAATCATTGCACTAGCTAAATTAAAAGAGGCAAGAATTGCTATTGCCAGCATAAATGTTATTGCGAAATTCATTGTTTTTGTTTTCATGTTATTTTTTATTTATTTTTATTCTGTTTATTCTAAATTTCCTGATTATCTGGATTTGAAGCCCCCAAAGTTACGATTGATGCAGCCGATGATAATGCCAAACCCGCAAGCCCTAACTTAGCCCAGTTTTTGGCTCTTTGTTCAGTCTCTGCCATATTGGTTTGTATTAAGGCACCTGCGGGATTTCTGTTATACTCTTGTTCTGCCCTAAATAGGGAATAACCGGCCAGCAATAATCCTACCAGGGTACCACAAATTCCGAGGTAACTTGATTTCTCTCTATCCATTTTAATTTTATCTTGTTTTTATTTTTTTATTTATTATTATTGTTTCTTGATTTATCTTAATCTGCTGCTCTTAAAACTACTTCTTCGCCAGCTATACTTTTGTATAGTTTTCTTGAACCGAAGAGCATTGAAGCAAGAGCAACAACTAGTCCTCCAACTGCTTTTCTTTCAGCAGTTCTTGCTTCTGTAACGTTTCCTCGTCTTTCAAAAGTACCTATTTGAATTGTTTGAAAAAGACTATAACATGAAGAAGATACAGCTAAAGCAAATGCAGCATAAGCTAGATATTTTGAGGTGTTTTTCATAAATAAACTCGGAAAAAGCTGTTTAAAAACTTTTGGGTTATCGAGAATAAGACCTATTTCTTACTCTTTTTACCACGAGTTATCTTTTCAATCTTACCATCTTTAACCCAATAAATTGTGCGGGCATGTTCGTGCGCTAATTCAGGCGAATGTGTAACCATGATAATGGTTTTGCCTTTTTTATTAAAATCCTCTAAAAAACCCATTACTAATTCGCCTGTTCGCGTATCTAAATTGCCGGTAGGCTCGTCTGCAAGGATTACTTCAGGATCATTTGCTAGCGCTCTTGCGATTGCAACTCTTTGTTGTTGTCCCCCTGATAATTGGTTTGGATAGTGATCCATTCTATCGCCAAGTTCCACAAGTTTAAGCAATTGCTCTGCTCTCTCTCTTCTAAAATCTTCCTCTGTAGCTTGAAATAACATTGGAAGCATAACATTTTCTTTAGCAGTTAGGTTTGGAATTAAATTAAAGCTTTGAAAAATAAATCCTATTTTCTTTCCTCTTATGTTAGCCAAATCTGATTCCTCTAAATGCTCGATGTCAAGATTATCCAAATAAATATTTCCGCGAGTAGCCAAGTCTAAACTTCCAACCAAGTTCATAGCTGTTGATTTTCCAGAGCCACTTGGCCCCATTATTGCAACAAAATCTCCCTCGCGTATTTTTATATTAATTCCATCAAGAGCTTTGACAATATTTTCGCCCATTTGATAATATCTAAATACATTTTTCAGTTCAATAATATTTTTTTCTTTCTCCATGTTTTACTGTGCAATTGAATGTTTAATAACCTTTTCGTGTTTTTTCGAGAATAAAAATGTTTATAAACCCCCGTGATAATGTAAAATTAATACAAAATGAGGTTATATATGTCTGACGGTGAGCCGGAGGACCTCGATAGTTTTTTAGGTGACGAAGATACTCTCGAGGAAGAATAGCTCAAACATTTCGGAAGCAAGACCCCATGTGGCGCAAGCTTCGAAAATTACTTTTTCTTTATTTTTTTAATTACTTCTTAAGCAATGCAATTTAAATTAAAAATCCAAGAGTTTTTACAAGAAGTTATTCCTATGATTTTTAATAGAATCGAACTCTATTTTTTAGGAAAAGTATAGCACTAATTAGATTGAGTGCAACAATAACCCCTAAATGATGTGGGCTATATCTCCTAAGATTGACAAAGAAATTTTTTATGGATACTAATGGTGATTTCATCTTATCATAAAGTTTGTTTATTTGTTTAGAATTATTTATTCAAGTATAAGTTGATTAAATTGCCTTTGCTTTTAAGTCAATGCAGATTCCAGCAGCAACAGTTGCACCAGCATCTCTGATAGCAAATCTTGACATATTTGGGTTGTCTGTTTGTTTCTCAATAACTAGGTTGCCCATAGGTTTTAATCTAACAACAGCAACATCTCCATTTTTCAAGAAATCAACTTTTTCAGTTGAAGCTTGTCCTGTTTTAGGATCAATTTTCTTTACAATTTCTAAGAATTGGCATGGAACTTGTGCTGTGTGTACATGGAATACAGGAGTATAGCCTTTAGCAATAACAGTTGGGTGATTGATAACTGCAATTTGAGCAGTGAATTCTTCTGCAATTGTAGCAGGTTTTCCTGCATCGCAAACTACATCTCCTCTAGCTACATCCTTTTTACCTATACCTTTGATGTTGATTCCAACATTGTCTCCAGCAGCAGCTTCAGGCATAGCTTCATGGTGCATTTCAATTGTCTTAATTTCACCAGGAACTCCTTTTCCAGATCTTCCGGGTATGATTATAACTTTTTGTCCTACTTTCATAATTCCTGTTTCAATTTTTCCAACAGGAACAACTCCGATACCTGTGATTTCATAAACATCTTGTAAAGGCATTCTCATTGGTAAATTTGTAGGTTTCTTAGGTTCTTCAAGTAAGTCAAGCATTTCCATTAATGTTGGCCCATTGTACCAAGGCATTTTATCTGATTTTTTAACAATATTATCTCCAAGGAAAGCAGAAATAGCTAAGAATTTAACTTTTTCAGGATTTATTCCAACTTGTTTTAGAATAACAGAAACATCAGCTACTGCTTTTTTGTAAGCTTCTTCTTTATACTCAACAGCATCCATTTTATTGATATTAACATTAACTTGTTGAACTCCCATTGTTCTCAATAACCATAAGTGTTCTTTTGTTTGTGGTTGAACTCCATCTTTAGCTGAAACAGTTAAGAAAGCAGCATCTGCTTGGCTAGCTCCAGTAATCATATTTTTAACAAAATCCTTGTGTCCTGGTGCATCAATAATTGTAACAGAATATTTTTTAGTTATTAATTTCTTGTAAGATAAATCAATTGTAACTCCTCTTTCTCTTTCTTCTTTAAACTTATCCATAACAAAAGCAAATTCAAAACCAACTTTTCCTACTTTTTGAGCTTCTTCTTTAAGTTTTTGCATTTCTTGTTCTGGAATCATTCCAGCATCATACATTAATCTACCAATAGTTGTAGATTTTCCATGATCTACATGTCCAACGAATACAACATTAACGTTTATTTTTTTGTCTGCCATTTTTATCTTAATAAAATGTTATAATTTAGGGGGTTTATAAATGTTTTGTTTTGTAAAAAAATATCTTAAAATAAATCCTTTTTAAATTTTTAATTTATTAAATAAATAATCTATCGACGATATTTTTGTTATTATTTTTTATTTTATTCTTCTTCACTTTCATCTTCTGAATCTTCTTCACTATCCCCGTCATCGTTCTCTCCATCAACATCTTCTATTTCAACACTCTCAAGAATTTTAAGTATTTTATCAAGTTTAGAATTAAGCTTTTCAAATTGTTCATTAGACATTCCACCAGAACCAGAACTGGGGCTTGACTTTTCAGAACCAAAACAATCTCTACAATAAATTGGTTTTCCTGTTGTAGGCTTGAATGGAACATCGCATAATTTTCCGCATTTATCACAAGTAACTTCGTGTTTTACAAAACTTGGTCTTCTTCCTCTATCCCCTCTTCCCCCTCTATTAAAGCCCCCAGAATCTCCTTCTCTATCATCATTGCCTCTTCCAAACCTATTTCCTCCGAATCTTCCACGATTACCACTAGAGCGGTTTCTTCTATCAAATCCACCTGAATCTTGTCTAAAGTTTCCCATGTAATTTCCAGCTAAACCTGGTTTATAAATTCGTGTGTTTCAATAATTTTTTTAATTCCTTAAGGCAAAGGGTTTTTAAAGTTCGAGTGAGATAAAAGATTATGAATAAAAAAGAAGGTAGATTATCCCCTACAGCAAGAAAAATATTGAGCGATATTAGAACTAAATTTTCTCATAGCCAAATAAAGGCGAGAGAATATTTACTATCTATTAATCCAAGGGAACTGACACCTTATGACCGATTAAAGCTAAGTAGGGAGATTAAGGTCAGATATAAAGATGCTTCTAGTAGTTCTAAGGGAAAGTATAAGAAATCTTGGCGGACTAGCGATTCTTGGCAGGATTATAATCCTGAAACTTTATCTACTGCCGCTGAGGATGCATACGGTGCGGGGGAGTGGAATTTAAAGCAGAAAGAAGCTTTAGCTAATGCCGGCGGATGTTTTGAAAGAGCTGGACAATTATATGAAGATGCAGGAAATTTAGAAAGAGCAAGATTTAGTTATGATAGGGCATTGCTATATCTGAGGAGAGCGGATAAACAAGGAATCTGGGGGGAAGATGAACAATCAAAGAAAGAGGTAATTGAACATCTAATCTCTTCAATAAAAAGAATTCAAAAAAAACAAAGAGTTACAAAAAGGGGTTTAGAAAAAGTCGCTGCAACTGCCTCAATCATCGGAGTTCTCGGCGGAATATTTTTCCTTTCATCTAATATAACGGGAAATGCAATTGCAGATTTAACAACTAAAACAACTTCTTTTCTTGGAGCAGGTTTGCTAATTGTTGGTTTAGTTGCTGGATTCTTTTATATAAAAGATAAAAAGAAATAATCTTTTCTACTCTATTCGGGGAATAAACACCTTTGTTTAGGTTTTGATCAAAATGTGTTTTTATTTCTAGGTTTTTCAAGTCTAATTTTATAAATATATTAACTTGCTATTTAACACCCGCAAGATTTAAAATTTGATTATAGCTCTCTAAACTTATATCTCCTCGAGAATATAATAAGTCTAATTTATTCCTATACTTTGGGGAATATCTAGGACTCTCCGGATTAATTAAATCAATAAATATTTCTGGTTCTATAATAGCCGCTTTAGTATATTCGGCCATATCTTCTAATAAACTACCAGTAGAATAAGGGCTTAAAAAACCATTCTTTGGACCGGAGGTCCCGTCTTCCCATTTATGAACACCATAATTTACTGCAGAATTAACAATAATTGAATTAGGATTTGCTTGTTGAGGAACATAATCTGTTTTTGGCTGAATTGCGTACCATTCATTTTCAAAGGGAGTTGTTTCTACTGCCGACTTGATCTGATCAAGAACTTTAGAACCCAAACTAGGATTCAAAAAATTATCAATTAAAAATAATTCTTGATTAATTTTTTGAGAAGAACGTGAAGAAACAGCATTATCTTTCAGCATAAAAAAACCACCATAAGGCGACATAGAAGGACGATTAAGATCAATACTAATATCTTCGGGCTTTATAGCCACACTTGTTTGTCTTTTTATATTCTCGCAAATTACAGGTAACACCTTTTCAAGTCGTTCAATTTTTTGTTCTTCAATTATTCTTCTTGCTTTTTCGTGAGATGCTTCATGAATAATCGAAGGCAAGGAACTTGAAGTTAATTCTATTGAACCTTCGCCCTTTGAAACTGCTCTAATGGTAATTTGACCTGCAGGAGTATCCTTGCCCCCAAGAACTTCCGAGATCCCTATTTCTCGAAGACTATTTCTTAAACTAGCAGGCATAGAAGTCAAATAATCTTTAAGTTCATCAACCTGGGAAGTAGAAAGTCTTTCAAGACTACCGAAACTTATATCCGCAAAGTTTGATTTAAGAGAAGATATGGCTTCTGCCTTAGAACCTTCAGGATATTGATAATCTAATGAAGAATACCGTTCTAATAAATTGCCAGGTTTATGAAGTGAGACTCCTCCAAAACTATTCATTAATAAAATATCTTCGGAAGATTTTTCTAAATTTAAAAGAAGCGCTACTTGACTCGATTCTCCCCCAGCATTATTTTTATTAGGAATTAATACCATATTATCTTTTTGAATTGAAATAATTTGATTACCATTAATTATAATCGGTAAAGAATAGTCTCCAACTTCTCCGATAAAAGCAAAATTTTCAATTTGAACTGAAGGTATTTTATTTTGAGGATTCTTTATCGAAATTTCTAAATTTGAGAAATAATTGTTTGGTTGAATTGTAAAGATATCATTTTCTTCGACTCTAATAAAAGGATTGCCTTTAAGAAAATTATAGGAATGACTATATATGTCTTTATAGGAGAAATACAAAAGCCCCTCATTTGGATTCATAGAAATATAAGTTTCACTCGAATCTTTATGAGATAATCCATCAAAAAAGATAAGGGGGTTTGGAGGCAAATGACCTTCTAAGAGGCTAGAACCCTCAGGTGCAAGCACAGTAATTTGAAGATTATTAATTTTACTTCCAGAAGTTATATGAAAGAAACCTTCTGAAAGATTATCTGTATAAATAACTCCTTCATTAAGTATATTTCCATTAGGTAATTGTATATTTTTCCCGATTATTTCTATGCGATTATCTAAAAACGAATTACTTGAATCCAAATTATTTGCACCAGAAGACTTAGGAAAATTTTCTAAAACGCCCCCATCCGGGACGATTATCTTTATTACTCCTTCAGAATACTTCAATGTAGCATTGGCTGGAACATAAATCCTATCGTTCCCAAAAATATAAGTTCCCCCTTTTTCATTAACTGTAAATTCTGCTTCAATTACTCGAGTTTTATCTGAATTAACTTTAATATAAGCCTGTCTTTGTTCTGTTTCGGGTTGAATATTCCAATAATCATTACCATTTATTCTCAAAGAATCTTCCATTTCTGTAAAAGTATATCTTGAAGTATTCTCAGAATATTCAATACCTTTTGTTTTTAAAATTTCATTATCTTCGGCATAAGATAAAATTATAATATTTAAAAAAAATACAATAAATAAAATTAAAAGAGTTATATTTTTAGATTTCATTTTAGTAAGAAGCTATATGTTAGAACAGATTCATTTTTAATTCCCCTTTCATCAATAAGACTTACTTGGGTATAATCGGGATATTGATTAATCGAGGTTATAACTCCACTAGATTTGAAATTGTTCATAATGCTATCCATTTTAAATCCGCCCCCATTTTTATAGTCTTCAGTTATATTTAGAGAGATATAATAAAGCTTTCCAAAATTAGTAGTAAGATAAATCTCTTTAGAAATAATTAATTTTAAAATACGTTCGTCCCTTAAGATCATTATCGGAAATTCTGGACGTATTAATATTTTTTCTTCTTTAATAAACAGGCTTGAAGAAAAATTCCCATAGGAAATATTTAGGTTGGAAGTGTTTCTCAAATTCTTTAAACAAGATTGTAAATTAAAATTCAGATAATTATTATAAACCGAATTTAAATCTTTAATTTTTGGAGCAAGAGAGATATTATTTTCCAAATACAAGGGAATATTTTGTTCGGAGAAAAAAGTATCTAAGGGATAATTACCTCCGACTTTTGCCATATTATAAAAGCCCTGATAGCTTATTTTTTCAATACAATCAATTATAAAGTCATAGGTAGGTTGAACTTCTGGCGGTATAGAGTCGTTAAAAAGAAGATTATTACTTTTAAAATAAAAAAATAAAAGAATAATCGTAACAATTACTATTCCAAGGATTACAAATAATGTAATTTGTGCTCTTTTTTCCATTATAAAAAATAAAATATCATAGGTTTTTATAGCTATCTACTCATTAAAATAAATCTTAATTGATAAACCTTTAAATTAAGTTTCAATTTGTTTAATAGCTCAATCTAGGAAAGTAATAACCTCTAAACCAAAAACAAAGGCGTTGGTGTTTCCCGGGTTGACAATAAAACTTTCGGCTTCAAATCCTTTCTTTCTTTTAAGACATTAAAACTTTTCATTGCAACATCAAGCGTATTATTATGCTGGCTAATGTGGCTTAAAACAACATTTCCTAGTTTTTTTGGAGCATGCTCAAGAACAGCTAAGCTTGCTTGATTATTTGAGAGATGTCCTAAATCTGATTTAATCCATTTTTTTGTTGGCCAAGGATATTTGCCCTCTAGGAGCATTTTCTCATCGTGATTTGACTCAAGAAAAAGAAAATCCGCATCTTTTATGTGACTTTTAACATTTTGACAAGCAAAACCAGCATCAGTTATAATACTAACTCGCTTATTTTTTTCAACAATAGTATAAGAAACAGGATCTGCAGCTTTATGCGATTTTGAAAAAACCTCTATTTGAATTCCTTTAAACTTTAATATATCGCGATTACTTATTTCATTCACTAACTCGTCATCTGAAACCACAAACCTATCTTTAAATGTTCTGGAAGTCGCAAAAACAGGAATATTAAACTTTCTAGCAAACACATCAACCCCCCTTATGTGGTCTGTGTGCTCATGAGTAATAAATATTCCTCCAATATCTTCAGGTTTTTTTCCAATATTTTCTAGTCTAGTTTGGGTTTGTTTACAACTTATTCCCAAATCTATAAGTAAAGAATCTCCATTACTTGTCTCAACAAAAAAGCAATTTCCGCTCGAACCCGAAGCTAATGCGCACACCTCCATTTTTAATTAATAATCTCCTTATTTTTAAAGATGATTATAGTAGTTTTAAGCAAAATCAAATAGCCTTACCAAGCAAAAGCATAACAAGAATGCCTAGGCTGTTCATTACAAAAGATATTATTGCAAAAACCTTGGGCTTAATATGCCTTGTTACAGAAAGCATTGTAACCCCAAGCTCATCAGGCAAAGGAGAAGCGATTATTAATCCCGCAAGAACAGGAATAATATAATGCCTAATCTTTAAGGGAATTGCATGCTCGGCTTCTTCAACTATTTTTTCATGCTCGAGCTTTATTACTTCATCTTTAAAGCTTGTTCTTATGAACTTAAAAATTAGAAAATCTCCAAGCAAAGCACCAAAACCACCCAAAATCGTCATAACTAAAATATTTAATTGCGTTGTTTCCCCAAGTATTAAGAAGATTACTATAGCGAAGGGTGTTGTAAATCCATAGGTAAACAAGCATCCAGCAATAAAAGCTCCAAAATAACCTAATGAAGAAATATTTTTCGATACTCCTATTGTGTCGCTTCCTTGAAAAATAAAATAAGCCAGAACAAAAAGAAGAATAAGCAAAGCAAACTTGGGATACTTCAGCTTTAACCAAATCCTCTTTTTTAACGCTCCTTTATTTTTCATTTTATCCAAGTCTATTATATGCTCTAAAGCAACAATCCTTTTTAAGCTTGTTTACAAATGAAAATTATGAGGTATGAAAAAAGACAGGAGCGAGTTCAAGAACAAGTAGAAGATCTTATAGACGAACTTGCTGGCGAGTTTGATTTACCTGTTCCATTTTATCCTAATGTAAGATTAATAACGGTTCATACTGATTTTAATGAACTTGGTATTCCACAAAGGTATTATCTGCCTTTAGTTGCAGTTCTTAATCACGGGACTTCAACTTATCTTAAAAGTCAGAAAACACTAGTTACTGCTAAACCTTCAAGACAGGCAATAAGCGAAGAAGCAACTCATTTTTTACACCTTGTCAATTCTAGAATAAGATTGGCTGGGAAAAATTCTTCAGATTTAAATGCAGTTAATATTATTATAGAAGCACTTGGTTTTCTTGGTTCAAAAACATTAGAACCTTCTAGAGAAAATATTTTTCAAGGAACTTTAGATATTCTTCCGATGTCCCTTGAAGAAGAGCAAGATTATTTAACAAGATTAGCAACAGCCAATAAATGGGCAGCTAGAACCCTAAAGGGATTTGCTTTTCATCAACAAGGTTATGGACTTGGAGAAAGAATGTTTTATGATTGGATACAAAGAGGAACAACTACTAGAGAAATAAGAAATTTATTTTTGGCAAGCTTTGGAAATCCGGGAGATGCGACACGAGCATTCCGAGATTTAAGAGAAAGATATTGGCCAATACCTGGCGGTTCAGATTTAGTTTTTGGTGCTAATTAAGTTTTAATTGGCTACGCTTATTCTTCTTGTAATCTTTATTTTTTACCTCTCAATCCAATTATAGAAATCACAAACACGACAAGATACATCACAAAACCATAAACGCAAGCAGGAATTCCAGCAACAACAGAGCAAGAACCCATTCCGAGTTGAGTAGCATAGCAAGATCCAGCAAACAACTCGCCATAACTCAAGTATCCTGAAAATAGCATTCCAAGTATTGAGATGATTAATATTGTTTTTAGTGCAACCTGTTTTTTCATAAACTTATTAGAAAAACAAACTATAAAAATCTTCTGATTAACTTAATCGTATCTAAACCTATAAGAGACTTACTGAACCTACAAGACCTGAATAAAGCGAATTTAAATTAATAAGATAGTATTATTAATTTCATCATTTTTTACTCAATCGCCTTGTAATAACTATTTATTATTTCTCGAGATTTATCGATTATCTTGGCTTTTTGCTCTTCACCTAACTCTAAATCAAGTTTTGGGTAAAATATTTCATCCTCAAATTTAGCGTGGCGTTTAGCAAGTTCCTCAAAAACGCGCAAGTCGGGTTTAATATTATGCTCGATAGCCTCCCCAATATTAACAAACAATGCTTTAAGTTCTTCATGTTGCTTCACAAGTTCTGCAACTTCAAGCAAGTCCTTATCATTCTTCGGAGTATACAAATCAAAAATAGCTTTTTCTTCTAAGTAAAAATGTTTTTCGAGCATCCATTTGAGTTTTCCAAAAATAGCTTTTGCTCTTTCATTGTCTAAATTTATCCACAATTCATCAAGAAGAGAATTTATAGCATTATGTTCTCCAGTCATTATTTTAGAAATTGTAGCATTTTCCATCTTTTTCATAAGTATCTAAAGTTTATATATTCTCCGACGGTAAGGTGGCGAGTTATAACCTCGCACCTGTTGCTTCTAGAAAAAACCCAAGTAAGAAAGGAGCAATATCCTGACCTGTTAATTCTGCGTATAAATCTCTTATTTCCCCATACGATAATCTTCTTTTTCTTAAGGCAAATACGGTTCCAATATCTGCAATAGTTTCCCTGCCAAGTCTCTGCATTTCTGCAAAAACTTGGGGATTTAATGGAAAGCTTAAATTAATTTGCCCTAATAAAGCAGGTCGCGCATGTAAATCATCTGCAGAATGCGCTTCTTCATGTGCTCTTATCAAAACATCACCATCTTTTTTGTAATGTCTTCTATAACCTATAAAGCTGTGAACTTGAAAATGTGGGAATCCTCGCTTTTCATCTCTATAGAATAAAGGAACACTTAAGCCCAAATCATTTTTAAAATTTAATCTTGCAAGGGAACTTCTCCACGCAGGCCAAGTATTCTCGTGATGTCTGCTATTAACCTCTTCATAAAAATTCCACATATTTCTTTGATAGCCCAAATCGTGAAAATGCCAGTTAAAAGGAATTTCGAGTTCTAAACCAAGCGCTTTGAATCTTTGTTTTTTTGTTTCTTTCATTTTAAGCAACACTGCTTTTCCCTAGAAAAATATCATAAAAAAGCTATTTATTCGTTCTCAGCAAGTCCTTTTCTAGTTCTGATTTGTCTAACAACACCCTCTTGAACACTTGAAGGCATTTTCTCGAAAGCTTGGTCAACCATATTAAAGTTTCCTCTTCCTTCAGTAGCGCTTCTTAAATCACTAGCAAGTCCAATCATTTCTGCAACAGGAAGTTTGGCTTTGATAACACAATCAATAGCATTCTGATTAACATCGATTAATTGTCCTCTTTTGCTTTGAATAAGCTTTGTCATTTCACCCATGAATTGTAATGGTCCTTCAAACATCATTGTTTGCATCGGTTCATACAATACAGGTTTAGCTGTAGCCATAGCTGCTCTTACAGAATCTCTAACAGCAGGATAAACCTGAGCAGGACCTCTGTGAATAGCATCCTCATGTAATTTAATATCAACAAGTGAAGCTTTTAATTTAATACAAGGTTCTCTTGCAATTGGGCCAGCATCAACTACTTGTTCAAACGCATCTAAAACTAGCTCAATAACTTCTTGAATATGAACTTCTCCTTTTGTTTTATCTAAGAAAGCACAACCTTTGTAAACACTTCTATATTGTCTTGCTTCTTCATTTGAAATTCCTAGCTCATTAAGTTTATTCCATAACGGCTCATCTTTTTTCTTGATTCTTCCTTCACTAATCTCTGCGTTCTTTATTGCTTCATAAACTCCAGGTTCTAATGGTTCGATTTTAATAAAGAACAAGTTGTGTTTGTTTGGAGATTTTCCTTCGCCTACTTCTGAAGGCTTGTCAACTGTTTCTCTATAAACAACAATTGGCGAAGAAGTAATAACATCCACTCCTTTTTCTGTTTTAATTCTATTTTCAATAATTTCAAGATGTAATTCACCCATTCCACTAATCAGGTTCTCACCAGTTTCTTCATTAATTTGAACTTTGATACTTGGGTCTTCTTTAGCAACTTTCTTTAATACATCGATTAATTTTGGCAAGTCTTGTGGTTTTGGAACACTAATAGATTTTGTAATAACTGGTTCAAAAATATGTTTCATTTCTTCAAATGGAGTTTCAGGCTCAATAGTAACTGTTTCTCCTGCTTCTCCAGTAATTCCTGCAATAGCTAGAACATTACCGCAAGGTAATTCTTCCATTTGTTCTGGTTTAATTCCATTGTAAATTAAAACCTGTTGGACTTTTTGTTTTTGTTTTGCAAGATTTAAATAAACCTCTTGCCCATTTTTTACTTTTCCAGAAAATAAACGTCCGGCACAAACTTCTTTTCCGCTTCGCGGATCAATAACAATTCTTGTAATAACAAATGCCATTTTTCCTTCTGGATTACAATTAACAAGATTTTTTCCGAATTCGGTTTCTATATCCCCATGCCAGATTTTTGGGATTCTGTATTTTTGTGCTTCAAGTGGGCTTGGAAGATGTTTAATTACCATATCTAATAATACTTCAAACAAAGGTGCATTTTTCCAGCACCATTCTTTTCTTTCATCCTCATTTAAATTATAAATATTAAGAACATCCTTAAAACTAATTCCCTTTTTCTGCATAAATGGAACTGATAAAGCCCAATTATCTCTAGCACTTCCGAATGCAACACTTCCATTATTAACATCTACTTGCCAAATTTTTCTAAATTCTGGTTCTGCAATTTGCGATAAAAGAATATTGAAATCATTGATAATTTTTACTAATCTTGCTTGCATTGCTTCAGGTGTTAATTTTAATTCTTTGATAAGTCTATCAACTTTATTTATGAATAAAACAGGTTTAACTCTTTCTCTAATTGCTTGTTTAATAACTGTCTCTGTTTGTGGCATAATTCCTTCTGAAGCGCAAACCAAAACGATTGTTCCATCAATAGCTCGCATTGCTCGAGTAACATTTCCCCCAAAATCAACGTGTCCTGGTGTATCAATCAAATTAATCAAATATTCTTCATCTTGGAAATCATGAACCATAGATACATTTGCTGAATCTACTGTCATTAATCTCTCTTGTTCATCGCCATGCTGCCAAGTCGCCATGCCCTCTTCTAAATCGCCTGCATTTTTTGCAGCCATATATCCAGAAGCTGCAAGTAAATTATCAGTTAAGGCAGTTTTTCCGTGGTGAATGTGCGCGCTTGTAGCTATGTTTCTAATATGCTTTTGGTCTGTGCATAATCTTTGTATTTTTTCCAGATTTGTTTCTTTTTTAGCCATGTTTGTTATTTTAATTTTTTACTATAAATGCTTAATAGAAAAGTGCTTTTTAAACCTTTCCCGGTTAGCTTAAAACTAATTGTTTAGAACCAACATATACTTCTTCAGCTAATGCTGCTGCTTCTAGTTCGTCGGCAATCTTTCCCGCATCTGAAGTTCCAAACATTTTTTCAGCAATAAATTTTGCAAGTCTTGCTCTATCTGTTTTTGGAACCTGATATAGTCTTTTATAATCCTGTCCTAAAGTAACTGCTATTGCTGGATCATTTAAACTTAAGGCAGTAGATTTAAGCCAAGAATCCTCAATTCTAGGAGCAAATAAAACCCGATCAAATTCTCCTGAAAAACCTACTTCTTTTAGATAAGAATCGCGAGGTTTTGTTGTAACAAATCTACCCATAGATGTTTGCAGGTCGTATCTTGTTGGTTTTGAATGCATTGCGTTATTATTATCTTGCAGAGTTAGCAGACTTTTCCATCTCATTCTTTTTGGAAACAGCAGCACTATTGTTATCTGCTTGAGAAGCAAGAATTATTTCATTTGCTAGAGAATCTTCAATCTTTGTCTTTTTTCCGAAAGCCTTATCATAAGCCCCATGAACAATTAATCTTAAGGTTAATGCAACTCTTCTTGAAGGGCTTGTGTCAACCGCTTGAGGATATTTCGCCCCACCATATTCAATTGTGGTAACTTCTTCTCTTGGGGAAGCATTCTCTATTGCTTTAACTAAAACTTGAACAGGATTTTCTTTTGTTTTTTCTTCAATTTTCTTAAAAGCTTCTAAAACAACTTGCATATTCTTAGTATATTTTCCAGAAGCATTGCTTGTCATAATAATATGTTTTTTATTCCTATGTCCTGGAACACCAATAAGATTTGCAAGTCTTTCAACAATATTTATTTTTGTTTGAGCAAAATTACCTCTAATCTTTCCATGTGATTTAAGAACAAGTTTTGGTTTTAAGTTAATAACTCTTTTTAGAGCAGGATCATTAACTACTACGTTTTCAGTATCATACAAATCAAATATCTTGAAGGCCATGTTTATCTTCTACCCTTCTCTATCTTGCCTTTCCAAAGCAATCTGAGAGGTTGGTCATTTACTTTAATAACTTGGAATCTAACTCCGGGAATATCACCCTTACTTCGATTCATTCTTCCACCAATTCTTTCAATAATAACTTCATCGTGTTCGTCAACAAATTTTTGCGCTAAATTTCCAGGAATAAAAGCAGTAACTATTTTGTTGTTCTTAATTAACTGAACTCTGCAACACTTTCTCATAGCTGAGTTTGGCTGTCTTGCTTCTTTTTGAACTTTTGCAGTAACAAGCCCCTTTGCTTGACTTTTTCCTTCCAGGGGATCAGATTTTGCAAATAAGCCGAGTTTTTTCTTCTTGTATCTCTTATCGTTCCATCTAAATTTGTTTCTATTTTTATGTAACTTTGTTGCGCTTAATAATCCCATTTTATTATTTTTTCTGTTTGATTTATATTTATTTTATATAGGTATGGTTTTTAAAACTTCCGAAATAGTTTTTTCAGGAATTTAGAGAATCTTTACGCTTTTTATGCCGAAATATTGTTCAACAATATTCTTCAATTCTTCTAATCTAGTTTTATTTCTACCTATTAACATAGCTTTGCTTTCCATACCTGCTGTAATAATTAGTTCTTCTGCTCCATTATTGTTTACAACTTCAAGAGTTTTATATTGTATTGGGGAAATTAAAACTGAAATAAAACTTTCTACATCTTTTTCACTTTTAGGTTCAGCAATTATTCTTATTCTTTTCAAAAGAATTGAGCTCAATTTCTTGAGATTTTCATTATTTTTTCCTATTGCTTCATTAACTTTTGCTCGAGGAACAACGAATACAATAGTATTATTATAAGTAAAACAATGTTTTGCACCAATTCTGGTAACTCTATTGAAAAGGTTCATATATCGAATAAATTGCATATCAAAAGTTTTTGTCATCTTAGAATTATTCCTTGGCTTTGCCTTTTTTTGGTTCTTCGGGAGTTAATTTTCCTGTAACCTTGACAAGCAATCCAGGAAGTCCTGTTCCTACAGGTATTGGTTGATTGATAATAATATTCTCGATAACTGAACTTAATTCGTCTTTTGTCAATTTAAGAGTTGAATTAACAAAGTGTTTAATTGGTGTTTCGAAACTTGCTCTAGCAAGTACAGATGATTTTTGTGAGATAATACCCATACGAGTTGCTCCTGAAACTTTGCCCGCAAAAGTCATTGCATCTGCAACAAGTTTAAGGTGTCTTTCGTTAATATCAAGTCCCTGGGCTTCAATTGTTCTTTTTATTTCATTAATAATAGAAGTTCTAGCTGCCTCAATTCCTAATACTTGCGATATTTCAACAATATCGTTTGTTGAAGTTCTTTCAGGATTTACTCCTTTAAACTCTAATATTTCTTTTAAGTTAGTTCCTGAAGTTAAGATAACAAAATCTTTCTCTCTTTTAACTACAAGTATCTGATTAATTCCTTCTACACCTGAGATATGGATTGTTTTTATTTTTTCTTTAAGTTTGTATAATTGTTTGAAATCCAATTTTGGTTCAGATAATACCATAACATTGTCTCTTACTTTATTAGAATGCCCTTCTTCCTTTAGTTTGGCTGATAAATCTTCCATAGACATGTGTACGGATTTAAGAGAAGTAGGATTTATTGTCGCTTCAATCTTTTTATCTCCAAAATTAATCTTTATTTTTTCAATAACTTCTCCGAATGTTGTTTCTTTTATCTTTTCTGCAATAACTCTTGCATGTTTTTCATCATTATGTTCTTTATCTAAATAAATTTCCATAGTTGGAGTAGAAGGAGTTTTTCTAGCATCGAAAATTTCAATTAATCTAGGAAGTCCTTGTGTAATCTGCATTTCAGAAACTCCTGCAAAGTGGAATACATTAAGTGCCATCTGAGTAGAAGGTTCTCCAAATGATTGAGCAGTAACAATTCCAATAGCTTCTCCGGGGGAAATATCTTTTTCTTTATGTAATCCTGCAATATCTAAGCCATCATCACCATACTTGAATTGTATAATATTATCGCTTCCATCTCTTACTGTTGTATCATAACTTACTTTTAAGTCCTGCAAGGCATTTGCAAGTCTTCTATATAAGTATCCAGATTTTGGAGTTCTAAGGGCAGTATCCATTAACGAATCTCTTCCTGTTACAGCTCCGAAAAAGAATTCATAAGGCTTTAATCCCCTCATGTAAGGTGTTTGAATAAATCCTTTTGCTTTAGGAGACAAATCATTTTCCTTGAAGAAAGATAAAGTTCTATTATTATAACCAATTGAAATTCTCTTACCCCATAAGGACTGTTGGCCTACGCAACATGCCATCTGAGTAATATTAAGTACATTTCCGCCAGAACCAGATAAAATCATGGTATTAACCGGATTATCTTTTGGGAATTCTTGCTTAACTGTTTGTCCGATTTTGGTACGAACTTCGTTAAGAACTTGGATAATCTTGATTTCTCGTGTTTCTTCTTTTGTTTTTCCAGGAATAATTTCTAAATCGCCGCTGTAATAGTCTGCAATAATTTTGTTAGTCTTTTCTTCTGCTTCTTTGATTGTTCTTTCTGTTAAGTCTTGAACTTTATTATTAACTTTTAAGTCATTGATAGAAATAGTAAATCCGTGTCTTGAAAGATACTTTGTTCCTAATGCAAAAACTTTTCTAATTGCATCAAGAGTTTTTTGTCTTCCTATTTTTGCATCTAATTCTCTAATTAATACACCGCACTCTACTCCGAAGATTTTATCGTCTAATGCTCCAGAAATTAATTTTCCTTTCTTGATACTAAGAACTTCTTCTGAACTTTTATTTTTATAACTAAAATCAATTTCCGGCAAGGCTTCAGAGAATACTTCTGAACCGCCGACTTTCTTCTTTGACATTTCCCCGAGCATTCCAGATTCGTATAAAATCTGATTTGCATCAGCATTATTCAATTCTGCAAGATGTAATAAGTAATTTCCAGTTGTAGCATCAGCAATACTTCCAATTAAATTAGTATTATTTTTTGGAGACATTAAGTTTTGATTTACATCAAGTAAGATTTGTGCTTCTGCTCTTGCTTCTTCTGTTTGCGGAACATGGATGTTCATTTCATCTCCATCAAAATCAGCATTGTAAGGGAAGGCAACAGCAGGATGTAATCTAAATGTCTTGTAAGGTAATACTTTTACGAAATGTGCCATTAAGCTTGCTTTGTGAAGGCTTGGATGTCTGTTGAATAAAACAATATCTCCGTCTCTAAGATGTCTTTCAACAACATAACCTGGTGCGAGTTCTGCAATAATTTCGTCCCTAAGTTCTTTAGTAATTTTCTTTCTTTTTCCGTCAGGTCTTATAATATAATTAGCTCCAGGATATACTTCGCTTTTAATTAAATTCTTTAAGTATTCTATGTTAAGACTAGTTACTGATTCATTAACTGTCAAGGTTGTAGCAATTTCTTTTGGAACACCAATTTCATTGATTCTCAAATTAGGATCTGGACTAATAACAGTACGAGATGAAAAGTTAACTCTTTTACCTGCAAGGTTGTGTCTGATTCTTCCTTCTTTACCTTTGATTCTTTCTGTAATTGTTTTCAATGGATGTCCGCTTCTGTGTCTTGCTGGTGGAACTCCTGCCATCGAGTTATCATAGAAGGTTGTAACATGATATTGTAATAAGTCCCATAAGTCATCAATAATAACTTCTGGTGCTCCTGCATTCAAGTTTTCACGAAGTCTTTGGTCTGCTCTGATAATATCTCCTAGTTTGTGAGTTAAATCATCTTCACTTCTCTCGCCAGTTTCTAAAGTAATCGAAGGTCTAACAGTTACAGGAGGCACCAAGAGAACAGTTAAAATTCCCCATTCTGGTCTAAATATATCGGATTGTATTCCAACGTATTTTAAATCATCACTCGGTATATTTACAAGCATCTCTCTTATTTCATCAGGGAATATTCTTTTCTTGCCTTTTTTGAAAGTAAGCGGCTTCTCAAGTTTCATTTTTTCTTGAGGATTTCCGCAGTGAGGACATTTTTTTGCATCTTTGGCTTTTTTGATTCTGTCTTTCAAACTAACGTATTCTTTGGATTTTTCTTCTGGTAATAAGAATTTTCCACAATGTTGACAGAAACATCTCAAACACATTTCAATTATTGGGATATATTTAACATGTATAACTGGTCTGGATAATTCCACCATACCTGGGTGTCCTAAACATTCTTTTAATCTTCCTCCGCAAGTTCTACATCTAACTCCTGGATCAATTGCTCCCAAACGAAGGTCCATCAAGCCACCATCAACAGGATAACCATCAATATCATATAATTCCGGAGTTACAATTCTTGCTGCAGCTATTTTTTTGATTTGTTCTGGATTTAACAATGTGAAGTAAAGTCCATTAATGTGTTTTTTTACAGGTTTTGTCATTTTATTTTATTGTTTAGTGTTTGCCGGATTCATAACCAAGAAAACATTTCTGTTTTCTAGGCCCCGAAAAACATTGTTTTTCGCGGAAACCAGCTATGGGTTTTTATTTTTTATTCGTATTTATTCTTTAAGTCAAATTTAGTTGTTAAATGTAAGCCTTGTATTTCATCAATTAATAATTTAAAAGCATAGCTCATTTCTACAGGCTCTGCTTCTTGACTTCCACATAAAGGACAGTAGATTTTTTTATGAATATTATCTTCAACAGCAACAGAACCGCACTTTGTGCAGATATGTACCACAACTTTATCCGAATCATATCTTTCTTTAAGCAAAAGTGAAGCACCATGGGCAACTAAGGCTTCTTGCTCCATTTCTCCAAGTCTTAATGCTCCTCCTCTAGCTCTTCCTTCAATAGGTTGTCGAGTTAATAAAGTAACTTTTCCAGATGCTCGCGCATGCATTTTATTGCTAACCATGTATTTAAGTTTTTGATAATACATTGTTCCAACATAAATTTTTACTTCCATCATTTTTCCTGTAATTCCATTATACATTGTTTCTTTTCCGTCGTATCTTAATCCTAATTCCTTAAGTTGTTTTTCCAAGTCTTCTACTCTGGTTTCTTGGAATCCTGTTCCATCCATTACTCTTCCTGATAATGCTCCAATTTTACCTGTAATTAATTCCATTAAATAACCTACAGTCATACGTCCAGGAATACCGTGTGGATTAAACAAAATATCAGGTCTTACTCCGGAGGATGTAAAAGGCATATCATTTTCTTCAACTAAAGCTCCTACAACTCCTTTCTGTCCGTGTGATGTTGCAAATTTATCTCCGAGTTCAGGTATTCTTTGATCTCTTACTCTTACTTGAACAATTCTATTACCATCTCTGTTTTCTGTAATAAAAACTCCATCGACAACTCCTGATTCTTCTTGTCTAATCACACTTGAAGCTTCTTTTCTTGCTTTAACTGATATCTCGCGAGATTCAGATAAGAATTTTGGTGGTGAAGTTTTTCCAATAACAACTTCTCCAGAAGTCATTTTAGCTTCAGGATAAACTACTCCGTCCGCTTCTAAATATCTATAACTTTCTTCGGTTCTATATCCTGATGTTCCTTTTTCAGGTATTTCAACTTGATCTTTCAATCCTCCTGCATATTTAAGTTCAACACTTGTATAAGGTCTAAAGTAAGTTGATCTGGCTAAACCTCGGTCAACAGAAGCTTTGTTCAAGATAACTGCATCTTCCATATTATAACCTTCATGAGTCATAATAGCAACAATTACATTTTGTCCAGAAGGATAAACATTCAAAGTATCGTAAACAAAAGTTCTTACTAAGGGTTTTTGTGGGTAATGTAAAATGCTTACATCAGTATCAACCCTACATAAGAAATTAGCAGCATATAATCCTAAAGACTGTTTTTGAGTTTTACTTCCTCTCATAAGTCTTGCACTCTGATCGTAGTTTGGATAAGGAACTAACGAAGTGATTGTACCAAACAAATCAATAACATCAATCTCTTGATGGGTTGTTTCAGAAGTTATATCTTTTTTATATAAAGCAACCAAGCAATTTTCTTCTTCAGCAGCGTCTATATACTCTATAATTCCCAGTGCAAGTAAATCATTCCATTTTAAAGTATCATTTTTTAATTCAGACATAATCTGCTCTGTTAATTTTGATTGTTCGTTTTCTACAATAACAACAGGTCTTAAGGATCTTCCAATTTCTGTGGAAATCAAAATAGATTCTGTGTTTTTGTCATATCGTATACTCATCTGATAAGGCAATATCTGTGCTCTTCTCTTCTCTTTTATTTGTTTTATAAAAGCCGGCGAATCTTTTACTGCTCCAATAAATCTTCCATTAAAGAAAACGTCAACACCCTGTAATTCTTTGTCTAATCCGGCTGTAGTCAAAACTTCATTAAACTTTTTATCATCAAGTTCAACCATTGTAGATATTTTAGATAAAATAGCAAGATTTTTTCTTAAACCAATTTCTGTACCTTCAGGGGTTTCTACTGGGCAGAATCTTCCATAGTGTGTTGGATGTAATGTTCTTGCAAGGAAATTTTCTTGTTCTCCGGGTAAACTCGAGGAAATTCTTTGTAATTGAGAAAGAATAGCAAGGTAATTAGTTTTATCCATGTTCTGGGTAACTCCTGTTCTCTCTCCAATCCAATTACCTGTAGCAATAGAACTTTCGATTCTATGTGTAAATAGAGTAGATTTGGCTATTGTTTTTAAAGAATAAAATTTCTTTCTTTTTTGTGTTTTCTGTAAGGAATGTTGTATGTCTCTTATAAGAATATTTAAATTAACTCTAAATAAATCTGCTAATAAGTCTCCAGAAAGTCTTACTCTCTTATTAGCATAATGGTCTTTATCGGTCAAGTTATCTGGTGTGTCTTTAGCAATTAAAAATTGTTTAATCATTTTACACAAAGTAACTGCTTTCTCAGTTCTATCGGATTTTTCTAGTCCGATATGAGGCAACAAATAAGAATCAATTCTTTGCTTAACTCTATCGAGAATTTCTTTTTTTGTTCCCTGTAAAGAGGTTTTTTCAGCAATATACATCATAGCATCTTCGGGGGTGGATAGATTTGCAAATTCATACAGATTGATAATCAATTCATCGGTTTCTTTGCTTACATATTTAGCAATATCTGCTTCTTTTGTTAATCCCAATGCTTTCAGAATAACAATAGCCGGAATATTTTTGAATCTTGAGAAAGACAATTCAATAATGCCTTCAGTTGTATCTGTAACAGATACTGGAATTCTATAACTTCCCCTTCTTGAGAAAAGTCTAAGCATTATTTTTCCTTTTGATCTTTCAATAAAAGGCTGATTTTCTGCCAAATCTTCAGACATAACCATAACTCTTTCATTACCGTTAATAATAAAGTAACCGCCGGGGTCATTAGGATCAATATAAAGTTTAATAAGTTCTTCTTTTGTTTTTCCAGCAATATTACAAGTATTGCTTTTTACTATTACAGGAACATAACCTACTTCTACTTCTTGACTTTCAATTTGTCCACCTTGCTTTACTGTTATTTCCAGGTATATTGGAGCAGAATAAGTTAAGTTTCTAAGTCTAGCTTCGGCAGGAGTAATGTAGTTTGGACTTCCATCGGCTTCATGTATTAATGGCTTCCCAACCCTTATTTTACCGAGATTAATTTCAATATCTTCTTCTTTTGGCAAGCTTTGTCCCAACTCATCGACGATTTCTTGCATTCTCTTCTCAACAAAATTATTAAAAGAAGTAATATTTGATTCAACTAAGCTATGTTCTTCAAGATATTTTCTTACAAGCAAATATTTATCTTTTGTGTCGAGTTTCATTTTGTTTTTTGATTTAAATTTTTGTTTATAGTTTTAATTGATTTGAATTTTTTATTTTTAGGTTATTAGATAACAACAACTCTGAAATATTCATGAGTCCCTGAATCGTCTTTTCTCTCTATTTTAATTACATCACCAACCGAAGCACCACTTGGCAAAGCCGGGTCTTCTAAATGTATCTTTGGTAATTGAGTTAAGGAAATATTGTATTTTGTGAGAAGCTTTTCTACCTCTTGAGATTTTAATATAGCGTGTTTTGGTTGTAGAATATGGGGCATTTTAATTATTTCTCGAATTTTTTTGACTTAATTTTATCCGTAATTCTATGCTAAAGCAAATGTTTGCATGATTACAATTAAGTGATAATAAAATAAATCCAAGGGCTATTTAAAAAGCTTTCGGTTATGGAAATAAGGACATTTCCCGATATAAAGCTAAAGAGAAATACAAAAAAAAGAAGAAATTAAAGAAAAATAAAAGAATAAAAAGACTATTTAAACACACATTTTTATATTTTATTTATTTTTATTTAAATAAATAATAAATTGTGTATAATGCAGCTAATCCTACTAAGTCATAAACAGTCTTTGCTACAACTCCAACACCGAATAGTGCTGCTACAAGGTCATATTCAAAAACCCCCACGAGCCCCCAATTAAGACCTCCGATAATAAGCAAGATTAATGCAATCCAATCAAGTGCGCTTTTTGCCATTTTTGATTAATTTTGACCCCCTTTCAATCTATTTAGTGCAATGCAAGAATAAATTTCACCTTATTTCATCTAATAATCTTACATTTATATATCTTTTGTACGAATTATAAGATTAGTTTAATCAATTTAACTAAAACACCACCGCAACAAAAATTATTGTAGCTATAAATCCCAGGATTCTAGGAAAAACTCCGTAGATCATAAAATTCTTCCAAGACATACCTAATGCAGCGAATATAATAGGTATGTATGGCAAGGGCGAAATAGCCGATATAGCGACATACCATTTTCCGTGGCGGTTCATACCCTCATGTATTTTACGGTAGTTTTTCTCCCCAAAAATTTCAAAAAAGAAATTATCCTCGAATAATCTTCCAAGCCAAAACCCTATTATTGAAGCAAAAAAAGTACCTACGGTAACTACCGAACCTACTAACCAAATATTTAAATTAGCAATACCAGCCATAATAAGAAGCATATGTACAGAGAGATATTGGGGAAATACATCTAAAAAAATTGCGAGAAGAAAAACAACACCCAAACCATAATTCAACATCAAGTTTCTACTTAGTTCTCTTATGCCTGCATAGTTGAATATACTATATAATAATAAAAAAATCATTAAAATAAAAAAAATAACACTAATTATCTTTACGATAGCACCAACTTTTTTCATGTAACTTAATGGTTTTAATGATTTAAATAGGTTTTCAAATTCGCATATTTAAAATTTTATTCAAAGTACTGCTTTTTGCAAGCTTCGCTTTCTGTTCTTAAAAACGTTTATAAAGTACTGCTTTCTTATATCAGTACTAAAATATGGTAGAACACATAAATTCAGGGGATTTTAAGAAAGAAGTTGTAGATTCAAAAACACCAGTAATAATCGATTTTTATGCAGATTGGTGTATGCCTTGTAAAATGATGGCGCCAGTATTTGAAAAACTCAGCGGCCAATATAAGGGAAAATTAAAATTCGTTAAAATAAATGTTGACGAAAATCAAGAATTAGCCTCGGATTTTAATATTCAAGGTATTCCTGCACTAGTCATAGCAAAAAAAGGACAAGAAGTCGATAGAATAGTAGGCTATGCTCCGGAAGAAGCCATAAAAGAAAAGATAGATTCAATAATTTAATAATTTTTGGAAAGCAATTTCCAATCAAAACCAACAACAAATGACCAAACTACCTAAAAACAAAATTGGCAATAACCATAATAAATCTAATAGTAAAAGTAATCTTTATGATATAGTTATTATTGGCGGGGGTCCTGCCGGAGTTAGTGCTGCAGTTTATTCTAAGCGCTTTGGATTAAAAACTCTATTAATAACTCGGGAAGTCGGTGATGATTGGGCTGGAGCACATAAAATTTGTAATTATCCAGGATTTTCTGAAATTTCTGGAAAAGATTTGGCTGAAAAGTTTTTAGAACATGTAAAGTCAATAGGTGTTGAAGTATTATTCGACGAAATTAAGGGGATTTTTAAAGAAAAAGAAATCTTTGAAATTAAAACAAATCTTAAATCTTTTTTAGCTAAGAAAGTAATTTTTGCTCCAGGTTCAGTAAGAAAAAAGCTTGAGATAAAGGGTGAATCCGAGCTAAAAGGAAGAGGCGTTAGTTACTGTGCAAATTGTGATGCTCCCTTCTTTAAGAATAAAAATGTAGTCGTAGTAGGCGGAGGCAATTCTGCAATATCTGCTGCAATTTTACTTGCAGAACATGCTAGCAAGATTTATCTCATTTATAGAAAGTCAGAGTTTTTTAGACCTGATAAGATATTATTGAATGTTATAAAGAAAAACCAGAAGATAGAGACTATTTTTAATGAAGAACTTGCAGAAATTATTGGTAAAAGTAAGGTGGAAGGAGTTTTATTAAAGAACTCTAAGAAAATACTGAATGTTAATGGTGTTTTTATCGAAGCAGGCGGCTTACCTGATTTGGGAATAATCGCTTCTTTAAATGTAAAGACAAAGGATAACTATATCCTTACTGATGAAAATCAGAAAACAAATGTAGAAGGATTTTTTGCCGCCGGGGATATTATTCATAATGAGTTCAAGCAAATAGTTGTTGCAGCTAGTCAGGGAGCAATAGCTTCAAGTCAAGCTTATAGAGAACTAGTACAAGCTAAAGGAGATAAAGACTCCCCTTTAACTCAATACTAAAAATAATTTTAAAAAATAAAAAATGATTGATTTCGCATGCAAAAGATTTGAAATAGAAGAAATTATTAGGTGTGGATTCGGATTAAGTAAGGCAGATTACAACATTCTAGTTACTTTAATGAGAAGAGGTAGCGGGTTAACAACCAAGGAATTGGCACATGAATTAAAATTGGACTTATCAACAACGCAAAGGAGCGTAAAAAAGCTGTTTGAAAAAGATATTATCTCAAGATCACAATTTAATTTGCCTTCAGGTTACTTATATAAATATTCAATAAAAGACAAAGATGCAATAAAAGATAAAATAATGGTAATAATTCGCGGTTGGGTTAGCGGAGTAGAAACAAGTGTAAGAAACTGGTAAGAACCGAAAATTAGGTGTCTACAAAATAATTAAAAAAAGGCTCGGTGTCTACATCTGTCTACAATGTTTAAATTTTCTTTTTTCTGGGTTTTTTATCTAGTTTGCCTTTCTTGTTTTCCTTTTCCTGTTTCTTTAATTTTTTCTCCAGTTCATGATACTCTCGAAGTATCAAGTCAATAGTAGGCTTAATATCGCCTGTTCTTTGGAATAATCTAAGGGTTTCGTAGTATTCTTTGCGACTTTCCATAGATATATTTACAGGGGGCATCTTATTTTTTATCAATATATTATTTAACAGAAGCCTTCCGACTCTCCCATTTCCATCTTCAAAGGGGTGAATATATTCAAATTGATTATGAATAACAGCCCCAAGAACTATAGGGGGATATTTTTTCTTATTTTGATTATACCATTTAACCAATTCACCAAGTAAACCTGCAACCCTTGAAGAAGGAGCACCCAAGTGGACTATGTTGCCTGTTCCATCGCGAATACCAACTTCAACTCCTTTTTCTCTAAACTTACCTGCAAAAGTCTTTGAATTATGAAAGATTATCTCATGTAATTTAAGCATTAAAGCAAGCGAAATATGTTCTCGTGATTTTCTAATATATTTTATTGCTTCTGCAACACCATAAGCTTCTGAAATATCCTCTTTAGGTTTTGAAAATGGCCATTTATTTTCTTGGAGTATATCAAAAACTTCTTCTTGGGTTATAGTAGAACCTTCAATAGCATTAGTATTATAAGTAAAAAGCTGTGTAAATCTTTCCCAATCGCTCTCCGAGAGATGTATAACTTTTAATCGAGTCTTTAATTTCAGTTTTTTAATAAGTGATTCTTCACGCCTTAGAAAATTTGTATTGATAGGGCTTCTGATTATCTTAAAACTATTAAGTTGTTGTTTTAATAACTCTGTAGCTTTCTCCTGTCTTTGTTGAATAATATGAATAGCAACATTTGAACCAAGATAAACCCTAATCTTGTTTACTTTACCACCTTCGCGAAAAGAGTGTGCTAAATAGTATTTTTCACCTTTTTTTGTTTTTCTTTTTTCTAAGTACATTTTTTTATTAGGTTATTATTTTATTTAGGGTTTTTTATTTTATTAATGTTCTGTTGCTACATCTAAGTTAGTTTAATTAGACTCTCCCTTCTTATGTTGTCCTTACACCCACTATATAATAGGTGTCTACATTTATATATCTTTCGTTTTATTGGTGTCTACATTTGCCTACATAACTTGTAGACAAAAAACAAGAAATTTGTCTACAACAGATTTATACTAAAAAAATTAAAAGGTGCCAAAGCAAGATTTAAATATGCCCAAGTATTAATAAAATTATAAACAAAAGATGGTAAATAAATTAGCTTTGAGTATAATAATCAGTATAATTCTCACGATAATAATAGTTTCAACAGTAAATGTTGGAGTAAGCTTATTTATGAACGAGCCAAATTACGAGAACTATTGTAACTACAGCAAGTCTATTCCTTTAGAAACTTATGATAATGTAACTAAAGGGGTTTGTGAGCAATATAATGGAACCTGGACTCCACAACCGGTTCAATGCATAAAAGCACCTTGTCCGCAAGGCTATTGTGATTTTTATCAGAAATGTAATCAAGCCTATCAAGAAGCACAAAAACCCTATAATCAAAACAAGTTTTATATTTTTGCAGGGCTTGGTTTTATTTTGTTGCTTATTGGTCTATTCATTTCAGAAAATCTGATTCAGATAACAGGCTTAGCAACAGGAGCAATTTTAGTTTTCGAAGGTATAGTTCAAAACTTCCAGAATAAAACAGCTGTTTTCATTGCACTTGTTTTAATTTTAATCATATTTGGTATTCTTGCGTATAGGGTTATTAAAAGGAAAAAATAAAGAGAGATTAAGATATATTTTCAACATTGATAATGCTTTTAAGCCCGAATTACCCTGTTTTTTTATGAAAAAGTTATTAGCGATGGCTGCTTTGGCATTAGCTGCTGGTTGTGCTAGTTTACCTGCAAGAGCCGAATCTTTTCTACCTAAAAGTTTATCATTAAGGGGTAGAATTGCCTATGCTCCGAGATACAATCAACTTAGCTTAAATGAATCTCGAGAAGTGCCTGTTCATCCTGCTGATGCCGGTTTTATTAGCGGGAGTACTTGGGTTAGAGCAGGTAATGGCTGGGAAGCCTTTGCTATTCGTCCAGGAGTTGAATTAGCAAAAGATTTAGGGAGATTAGAGTTAACAGCAGGAGTTGATTTAGAACTTAATTTTGATAGCGTTTTAGTTGAACCAAAGGATGGCCCAACAATCCCCGATTATAGACAACAACAAGGCGATACAAGACCAGAGGGCTCTGGTTCTTTTGCAATGGACTATTTGCAGAGAGATTTTTTCGGAGTTCAACCTTTTGTAGGATTATCTTTTAAAACAGATACAACGCGATTTTTCGTAAATGGTTTTATTCCAATTCAAAAAGCTACAAGAAGCTGGGGGCATCACCGATATGATAGCTTTGAAGAAGTTGGTTCAGAAAAATATAACTTAAAAGGTTTTGGAGTTAGAGCAGGTTTTATAGGGCTTGATACGTCAAAAAATGATTCAAGTTTAGGCACCAATGTTGGTTTAGAAGCTTCTTATGAAACCTATAGCCTTGATTCAGGCAATAGCAATACAGGCGAAGCAGGCACTCTTAATTCTTTTTCTTTAGGCGTTATTTGTAATTTCTAAGATTTTTTGTAGAATTAATTAACTACTTTTTGCCCTTCTACTCATCCCTTCAACTTCTGTTGCTAATGCATGACTTTTTAATCCAAGTGGATCTAGGGCATGAATTCTTCTAACTATTGCGGTTGTTGAAGAATCATAATTGCTTACATCTCCTTGATGATGTACTCCGAATTGTCCTCTCGATAAATGAATTTTAAAATCTTCCGGTCTAAAAAGTGCTTCAGGTAATAATCTTCCTTGATATGCCATTATAATATTTTAGCTGTAATTATCTTAACTTCTTTCAAAGGTTTATCTGCAGAGTTTGTTTCAACCTTAGCTATGGCATCTACAACATCCATGCCTGAAACAACTCGGCCAAAAACAGGATGTCTTCCATCTAAGAAATTATTATTGACTAGATTGATAAAAAACTGGCTAGAGCCAGTATTTGGGCCAGCATTAGCCATTGCAATCGTTCCTCTATTATTTTTTTGCTCTCCATTAAATTCATCGCGAATATTTTTTATTTTAGGATCTCCGTAACCTGTTCCAGTCGGATCGCCGCCTTGAATCATAAATCCATCAATAACCCTATGGAAAATAACTCCATTATAGGTTCCTTTCTCAACTAAGCTGATAAAATTTCCAGAAGTTATCGTTTGTTCAGAATATAGCTCTAAAGTTATATCCCCCATATTGGTTTCAAGTAAAACTTTTGTTGTGTTTTGCATTTCTTTGTTTTCAGTTTTGTTTTCTTTTATAATATCTGTAAATAATAAAATTCCAGTTATAATTAAGATAATACTTAGGACTATTATAAAGATTGTGCTTTTCCCCTTTTCCACAAATTAGAATTAATAATGGTTTTTATAAATCTTTTTATTTTTCAATCTTTTCTCTTATAGATTCGAGTTCTTTGGGGGTAAAATAAGTGGGTCCATTTGTATATCCCTCTAACTTTTCGAGAGTCTCTCTTGGCTTTTTCAAAGCATCTTCCACGACTTTATTTGTGCTTTGAACAAGTTTGTCTTGTTCCTCTTCTAGAGATTTTTTTAATTTATCCCCCAATAAAGGAACCCGGAGTATGCCTCGTAAAATAGCTCCAAGAAAACCATTCTCCAATTTAATAAACATCTTACTTCTATATCTTGTGGTATTGTCCGGATTGCTTGAGAAATCTATATCCATACAAGAATCAAATTTTCCAAATACTCTGTTTCCTTTTATAAGTATTATTTGGTTAAATCCCTCTCCACAGGGTTTAGAATTATGGGCGACTATTTGATATCTTGAAGTATAACCCTGTGAAGTATAAAAGATTATTTCCTGATTATTGCTATAACAAAAATAAGGAGAGTTTGCTAAGGCCATTGTAGCCTTTCCAACAAGCAAGGGTTGTAATGAAAAGCTCTGCACCAAGTTTACAGGAGCACTTATTGCTCCTGTTGTTTCTGATTTAATCGCAAAAGAGTCTTGAGTTAGAGATGCAACTCTGGCTTCTAAATTTGTTTTGGTCTGTTCTAAGCCTCCAAAACTATTTAAACTACTTAACGCAAGACTCAAACCAAGTGCAATTTTAGCAATTGCTTTTTTCATAAATATTAAGATAAAACAGGGTTTAAATTAATTTTTCTTTTTTAGAATATAATTAAGAAACGCCCGGACCAGGAGTCGAACCTGGGAGCCCAGTGAAGGGCTCGGATTAGCAATCCGATGCAATACCGTTATGCGATCCGGGCATAAATAGCGGGAGGTGGATTTGAACCACCGGTCTCAGGGTTATGGGCCCTGTGAGGACTCCTGGCTCCTCTACCCCGCTATACTTACACTTTTACGAGGTTTAGAAGACTTTTAAAGTTAACTAAAATAAATAAAAATAATAAACTGAAACAAGAAAAAAATAAAAAGAAAATAAAAAATTAATTCTTGGCTCTATTGTTTAGCTTATTGGCTTGAGTTTTTACTCTGTCTCTAATCTGCTCAACTCGTTCATTAGCTTCGTCTTCTGTCAAGTTTTTAACAGCCATAAGTTTTGTCTTAATTCTTTCTTGCTGTCTTTGTTGAACTTGAACAAGATTAGCAGTATTATTCTGAGCCCTAGCTATTTTAGCTTCAATAACTTGTCTTTGCTGTTCGGTTAGATTTTCGTTAGTAAGCATTGTTTGCAACCGAGTTATTCTTGCTTCATGAACTTGAATAGCTCTTTCTAAACCAACAAGTTTTTCAGCATTTTTTTTCAAACCCTTTTCATCTGAAGCCCCGTTGATTTTTTGCACTCTTTCCTTAACTCTATTAATTATTCTATTATGAGCTTCAAGAGCTTTTTCCATTGCTTCTGTATTATTATTTCTTGCAGCAATTTTTGCTTGAATCAATAACATTTTAGCAATCTTTAGTTCTCTTTCAGCTTTTTTCTCTTGGTTAAAGGTAAACCAATTTTTCATTCTTTCTCTATTGATTTTCCAAGAGCTAACATTCTCATTCAAATCAGCATCTGCTTCTTCAATAATTTCGTTTGTTGGAGCAGGCGATATTACTATTCCATCCGGCAAGTTTGAAGTATCATTGTATAACGCAATAGCATCTGAGCTATCGGTTGTATTCTCAGCTAAAGCCAAAGGCATTATAGCTAAAATCATTGCCAAAGCAATTATTCCAGCATACATTGTTTTATTTTGCATATTTGTTTTTTGTTAAACCTCCTTTCAATCATTATATTTTGATTGCTAGGATAGTAAACCTTAGAAAAATTAGTATTTAATATATCCGTGAAACAAGATGAAACGACTATTTTTTAGATGTTTTCTTTGCTTTTTCTTCCTCTTTCTTTTTTTCTTCCTCTATTTTCTTAAGGGCTTTTTGATAAGCTACTTTTATTTTATTTATTCTGGAGTTTATGCCTTTTCCCCAACTATAAAGTTGTTTTATACTTCTATCTCTTTTTGGTTTAGGGGGTTGTTTTATGTCCTCTATATCTTTTGGATCTTCAGGAAGATTGCCATTAGCATATTCTGCATCAGTTACGGCTCTATCTCTATTAGCATCATACCTATCAAAATCCTTTCTTAGGCTATTTAGAACCAGCGGAGGGATACCATTCGTATACTGTCTATCAAAATAACCATAATACTCTTGCCAATTTATCCTATTATTTAAGTCTACATCGGCAGAAGAAAAATTTACTTGGTTGGTTAATATTTCTAAATCCGATGGTTGTTCGGGAGCGGGTTCTTGGGCTTGCAAAATAGAACAAGTTAAAGCCAAACTGCTAATAAGTCGAGTAAGATAATTTTTTATCATAATTAAGAAAGACAAGAAAGCTATTTATATTTTACCGCTAGCTAATATATTCGATAATTATTCTAAGTAAGATAAAAAAACTATCGACTTTTAGCTCGCATTAAAACAACACCATTATCTCCAAATTCAAAAAATCTTAAAATTAATCCAGAAGAGGTATAATCTTCTCCCTTCTTAACTTCTTGAACATAAGGACCCCTCCAACCTGGTGTGCTTAATCTAATTGTTGCTCTTTCTGCTTCTCTATTTACTTTTAAAACTTCAAGAGTATAATCTCTTCCATTTTCATTAAATTTAACAGGATTATTGGTTGTAACAATTGTATGAGAAACATTTGGTCTATTATATTCTTGCAAAATTCTTGGCAGGGAATTAGTTTGAGCTCCGGCAAGCGTACTTAATCCAAGCAAAATTCCTAAACCTGCCCCAAATAATCTTCTCATAAAACTTCAAGTAATTCCCAATATAAAAGCTTATTTATAATAAAAAATATATTTAACTTAAACCTATTTCAGCACAATTTTATTCGTATTTCCAAAAGGAATCTTTTCCACGAGTTCTCGAGATTCGAGATTTCTAATAAGTCTAGAGGTTTTAGCCTTAGATAACCCAAGATTCTTCTGCAGGTTTCTTTGCCACATTTCCTGCCTGTCTGCTTTCCTTAACTCCTCGAGCATTTTTCTTTCAATATCTAAAAGATGCTTATCTAGGTTCTTGGTTTTTCTTTTCTTCTGATATTTAAATAAGATATAAGCAACAACTATTAAAATTATAATGCCTAAAAGAATCCAAACCCAAGTATAGCCTTTTCTTAAATCTCTTATATTAACAACCACGGCAATAGGCTCGCTTGCTTTTACATTATTTAATTGCCAAACAAGACTAATTATTTGTCCGTCTGTTTCTACTCTATAACCTAAGGGATAAGCTCCATCTTCTCCAACAGTATAACCATTGTCCAAATTTAGTTTAATAATCGTGCTTTCAAAATCCTCTGGAAAAATTATTTTATTTAAAAAAAGATAGCCTATTTTTGTTTCTTCAAGTAAATTAGAATCAACATAACTAGAATTTAGCCCATTAATACTCTCGCGAACCACAATCTTATCCCCAACTTGGTTAAACTCTAGGTAATAAGAATTAGCAGAAGCAAAAGAAGCCAGACCAACTATGCTTAAAATTACTAATAAAGCCAATAAGAGGGGTAGTGATTTCATATAAACTAGAAGAGTAAAAGATATATAAAGATTATTCTCTAACAAAAATTATGGAATACCTAATAGGTATTGACGATGCAGGCCGGGGTCCTGTTATGGGTCCAATGTTGCTTGCAGGAGTATTAATTCCTGCAGAAAAACAGCATGATTTAAAGCTAGCAGGAGCCAAAGATTCCAAACTTCTATCGCCACAACAACGCGAAAGAATACTTGAAGAAATAAAAAAAATAACAAAAGACTTTAAGTTCAAGATAATAACCCCCAAGGAAATCGATACAGGTTTCGGGCAAGGCTTGAATTTAAATCAAGTTGAAGCCCTTGCTGCTGCAAGTATAATTAATGAATTAACTGAAAATCTTTCAATAGCTCAGAAAGCAGGATTAAAAATAATCTTGGACTGTCCTTCAATCAATACAGAGGGTTGGAAAAGACAATTACTTGAGTATGTTAATGAAAAAAAGCTTGCATCAAAAATTATTTGCGAGCATAAGGCTGATTTTAATTATCCTGTTGTTTCAGCCGCAAGTATTTTAGCAAAGGTTACAAGAGATGCAGAGATAGAAAAAATAAAATCTATAGTGGGCGAAGATTTTGGAAGCGGTTATCCAAGCGACCCAACAACAATAGAGTTTCTGAAAAAATATGTTGATAATCCCAAGTTAAAGGGCTTTTTCCGAGAGAGCTGGGCAACCTTCCGAGAAGCTAAACTTGCCAAGCAAGTTAAAGAGCAAGTAAAACATAAGCAAACTACACTCTAGGATATTCTTTATCTTTTTGCATAAACTTCTTTAGCTGCTTGAAGCATATATACTGCTTCTGGAACATTAACTTGCCCATCATATCTTGCAATAAATCTTTCTAAACTTTTAGTATCAAATTGTTGAAACCTTTTCCTAAATACTTCGAATATCCCTCTAGTATTTCCCATGATGGGTTTTAATTCAGCCATAAGTCCTGCTAAAGGAGCATAACTTTGTGGGGAGCTTCCAACTTCTTCATAAAGGCTTTTTCTTCCAAACATAAATTAACAAGCCATAATAGCTATTTAAGTATTTATGTCATTAAAAAAAATAAACCTAATAGCCTTAATAATCTTTAAATAGGTGCTTGGCTTTTTTTAATTATGAGGATTGATTTTTATGCCGAGTTTCCAGAAAAAGGGAGTTTGGGTAAGCTTAAACTATTAGATTTCAAATCGCGAGTATTTATTGGTACGAAATCTTTAGCAGAATTTCACAAATTTCAGAAACAAGTTATTAAAATAAATAAAAAAATAGAGTGCTGTTATTGGCCCAAACTAAAAAATTCTTATTGGATTTCCGGTTTTTCAGATACAAATGAGCTCGAGGTTTTATTTAAGGAACTCTCAAGGTTCAAGGGAACTTTTTTAATGGATTTAGAACTACCCTTACTAAAGCCAGTGCTTTTCTTTAAAAATTTATTTAAATTCAACAAAAACAAACGATTAATCTCTAATTTCATGAAAAAAAATAGTTCAAGAATAATGACTGCACAATATCCCTTTAAATTCAAATTAATGGGATGGCTGGGTTTAGACTATCCAATTAAAACCGAGAAAAGTCCCATGTATTATTCAAGTCTTTCTCTAGGTATTGTTAATAAAAGAATAAGGAAAAACTTGCTTGGAATTAAAGCCAAAACAAATTATACAATAGGGCTTGGAACAATAAGTCGCGGTATTTTTGGATTTGAAAAAATACTCCTCCCAGAATTACTAGAAAAAGATCTCGAGTTTGTAAAAAAGCAGGTTTTAAGCGCGTGGTAATTTTTGATATAGCTGGTTTAAACCAGGCTTATCTTAAAGTAATAGAGCGTTATGTTTCTTAATAATCTTTAAATATCCTCTTTCTCTTAGGTTGTTATGCCCTTCATAAAAGAGTTGGTGATACATGGTTTCAAGAGTTTTGCTCGTGAAACGCGAATTCCTTTCAAGAATACAATGAATGTAATTGTGGGCCCAAATGGTTCTGGAAAGTCCAATGTTACTGATGCAATCTGCTTTGTGCTTGGAAGACTTGGCTCTAAAAGCATGCGTGCAAAAAAGTTATCTAATTTAATATTTGCAGGAACAGAGAAATACAAGCCAGCTCATGAAGCAATGGTCAAACTAGTATTTGATAATACTGATAAGGGTTTTTCTTTAAGCAACGAGGAAGTTGTAATTGAAAGAGTTCTCAGAAAAAACGGCCAAGGAGTATACAAAATTAATGATGAAGTTAAAACTCGCCAGGAAATTCTAGAGTTATTAGTTCAAGCAGGAATTGATCCTAATGGATTTAATATTGTTTTACAGGGGGAAATAGATAGTTTTGTTAAAATGCCGCCAGACCAAAGACGTGAGGTTATTGAGGAAGTTGCAGGTATAGGGGTTTATGAAATGAGAAAACAGAAGTCTTTAGCTGAACTAGAGAAAACCGATGAAAGGCTAAAAGAAGCTAATGCAATCCTGCGAGAAAGAACAGCCTATCTTAAAAACCTAGAGGATGAGCGTCGCCAAGCACTTCAATTCAAAAAACTTCAAGAAGAAGTTGTTGTCTGTAAAGCCTCTATTGCTAATAAGCAATTATCTGAAAAAAATGAAGCACTTGAAGAAATTAATAAGAGCATAGAGAGAGAAGAAAACTCTATCAGAAAAATCCGCGAAGTTATAGAAAAAACAGAGCAAGAAATTGCTATTTTAAATCAAAAGATAAATGATATATCCTCTAATGTTCAGAAGAGTTCGGGTTTAGAACAAGATCAAATTAATCGCGAGATAGCAGATTTGCGGGCAGACCTTGCCGGATTAAATTTTAAGAAAAACGATTTTGAAAATAAAATTAGTGAAATGGAAAAGAGAAAATCCGAGTTGGGTATAATGATTCAAACAGCAGAACATGAAATACTAGAATTATCAAAATCCAAAGGCAAGAGTGTTAAAAAAGACCTTGATCTGAAGAAGCAACAACTCGACCAAATGGATGAGCAAAGGCGCAAGCTCTATATCTTAAAATCTCAATTAGGCTATTTAGTTTCAAGGATAGATGAAAAACAAAAGCAGATACAAAGAATCAAGAATGATTATGAAAATACCTATGGTAAGATTCAACAAATGGAATCTGAAATATCTATTAAAGATTCTGCAGAAGTTCATAAAGAAAAAATAGTAATTTTAAAAACAAACCTTGAAAAGTCTAGATTAGAATTAACGGAAAACACAAAAAAACGCAACGATTGTGAAAAAACAATTGCTATTTGTGAGAAAGAAATTGAAAATCAAAAGAAAATTCAGAGTCAGGTATCTCAACTTGATATCTGCCCTTTATGTAAAACAAAAATAACCCAAGACCACATTAACCATGTTATTACAGGGGCCAAGAAGCTAGTTGAAGATAGCGAGAATAAAATCTCAAGTTCCGAAAAAAGCATTAAACAACTTCATGAATTAAACGAAAGACAGTCTGAAATAATATTTAAAATAGAAAATGAAATTAAACAAAGAAGCCAAGACTTATTGAGATTGGATTTAATTAACGAGAAAAAAGAGCTTTTGAGAAAATTCACAGAAGAACTAAAGATTTTACAAAAAGAAGCTCAAGATTTAGAAAAAAAGAAAGATAAAATGGAAGATGAAGTTTCTAGTTTGAAAACAAGTGAAACAAATTATGATAATCTAAGACTTGAGGTACAAGAATTACAAAGGCATGAAGAATCTCACGTTGGAACAGAAGTTACACTAAAGCAAAGAGGAGTTGAAAGAAATAAAAATATTCTTAAGGAAATAGCAAGGGAGTTTGAAGAAATAAGTCAGTCTTTAGAAGAAGTCTCTAAACTTGTAGAAGAAAAACAAACCTTGCTAGAAGAAAAATCCGACCAAGATCAATTATTAAAAGACAAGTACCGCAAAGCTTTAGAAGAGAAAAACAAACTACAAGAGAGAGTGCATTTTTTCGAAAGAGATTTAATGCATAAACAAAATGATAAGCATGCGGCTGAAGAAAGAATTAATAATTCAAAAATTGAGCGAGCTCAGTTAAATGCTCAGCGTGAAACCTTTGAGTTAGAAGCTAAAAGTTATGGTGAAACGCGAGTAATGCGCGCAAGTATCGATGAATTAAGAAAAAGAATAGAAGAATTACAAAATACTATTGCAAGAATAGGTACTGTTAACCTCAAGGCCCTAGAAGTCTATGAAAATGTTAAAATTGAGTATGATAAAGTTCAAGAAAAAGTAAATAAAATACAAGAAGAAAAACTCGAGATACTAAAGGTAATTGAGGATATTGATAAAAAGAAGAAAAAGGTATTTTTACAAACTCTAGAAGAATTAAACAAATTATTCTCAAGAAACTTCTCACAACTAAGCACAAAAGGAACAGCAACTCTTGAGCCTGTAGATAAAGAAGATATCTTTAAAGCAGGAGTAGAAATGCTCATTAAGGTTGGAAAAGGAAAGTATTTTGATACTCATTCTTTATCAGGAGGAGAACAAAGTTTAATCTCCTTATCCTTAATTTTTGCAATTCAAGAATACAAACCCTATCCCTTTTATATTTTTGATGAAATAGATGCTGCTTTAGATAGAAGAAATAGCGAAAGACTTGCGGCTCTACTCAAACGCTACATGAACAAAGGACAATATATCATAATAACTCACAACGACTCGCTCATAACCGAAAGTCCTGTTATTTATGGAGTTAGCATGCAAGAAAAAATTAGCAAAGTAGTTAGCTTGGAGGTTTAATTCAAAAATTATTGTTCTTCAGGTAGAAGAGAAACATTAAAATAAGTATTGCTTGATTCTTGTTTGATAAAACATATTTGACCTTGACCATTTGGTTGGGGTATAAACTCTTGTTTTCTATATAGGGGGTCAAAGTTATCGAATAAGCTTGTTCTTGGGCTAGGAAAATCCCCGAAATCAACTAATTCCCCTGTGGCTCTTGGATAATTTTGTTGAGAACACCCAGTTATAATTGTTAATATTCCAAGGTAAATTAATCTTGATAATTGTTTTATCATAGGTATTTTTGTTTTAATTTAAATTTAATAAAAATAAAACTTCTTCATTGATTCAAGCTAATTTAAAAAAAATAAAAAAAAGAAAAGGAATTAATAGTAGCTTGTTTCTCCGAAGTCTTCAGATTTTTCAGAAGGTTTCTTTGTAAGCAATACTATAAGCACAATAAGTAAAACTACAAATACAATTACTAATACAACTGTCAATACAATGACTGATGTTGGTATCTTGTTGTCTTTGTCTTTACCTGTATCTATAGTGCTAGAGTTGTTGGCAGCAGCAGAACCAGTTATTGAGATAACTTTTCTTACTGTTGCAGAAGAGTCATAGTTAGAAGCTTTAACTTCTAATGTATAGTCACCTGATTTTGCATCAGATGGTATAACCATGAATATTCTTCTTTCTCTTGCATCTTCTGAGTCGCAATTATCACTACAATTGTCTCTGCTAGCTAAGTCTCCGAAGTATACTCTTCTTTGAACTCCTAGTTCAGGGATTGTTGCAGTAACAAAAGAATCTTCTAATTCATAAGTACCGATATTCTTTAGAACAACGTCTAAAGCAATAACTTCGCCAGCAGCAGCTTTTGATGGAGCTTCTACAGCTAGTACCTCATGAGAATAAGATTCTCTTTGCATATTAATCTTATAGCTTGTTTCAACTTCATCGTTTTTGTCAGCTATTCTTACATATAATGTAAGTTTTTCGTCAAGATCGTCCATATCATTAACATTTGGTAATGTTAAAGACAATCTCTTGATGTAGGTGCTTCCATTAACAACATTAAATCTTGCTGTAGTTGCACTTATATCATTCTTATAGCCGTCAATCCAAACCTTAAGTTTTAAGTCTTTCAAATCTTCTTTTGCTAAGAACTTAATTACTACTGGAATGGTTTCACTAGGATATCCTGCTACAACAGTTGTTGAGCTAGTTCCTAATTCGATGTCGTTTAAAGCAGTATCTTGAACATTTACGTTCAATGTTCCTGCAACAGCCAAATTAATTGCAAATAAAGCAACTAAGATTGCTACAAACGAACCCAATATTTTATTGGCTTTCATTCTTTTAAAGAGGTGTAAAATTTACTTAAAATAAATAGCTTAAATTGCTTTATAAGCTTTTCTATACTGTCATAACTCCAAAGTTAATACAAAAACATAAAGTTTATATATTAAACCCATGTAAACCAAACATGACAAAACAAGAAATAAAGACGACAACAATAAAAATATCTGAAAAGACTAGAGAAAGAATAGAACACTTAAAAGAACATAAAGAAGAGAGCGCAGATTCTCTAATTAACAAAGCTCTAAATATACTTAATATCTGTGTAAGAAGTCCGGCTCTGGCTGGAAGAATTTTGAGAGATATTGAAAAAGCAAAGAAAAGAAAAGAGCTTTTAGAGCACCCGGAAACAATAATCAAGAAAAAGCCTTCCCAGCCTTCAGTCCAACAAAACATCCAAGGTAACATAAACAAGATGCGAAGTAATCTTGTTGCTAAATAGTATGGTTGATAAAGAGGGGGATTTATTTGAAGAAAAGTGTAATCAACAATTAGTATTTGATTTAGCAGTTATTGAACTTGAAAGATATTTTGAATTAAGATTAAGTTTATCACAAAAGATAGAGTTAAGAGATACCTGGGTTCCGGGGGCAATAGCAGATTATGCAAAAACAGCATTTCAATCTAGAAGAACTCACCAAAAAATCAATGCTCCGGAAAGAGAAGCAGCAGCAAGATTTTTGTTTAATAATTATCCTTTATCTTTAGATGCGATTGTAGATACTCTTGAAACCGGTGTTCCTTTAGCACTGACTGATGCTAAGGCTCAGGAATACCTTTTATGCCAACAAGAACAAGCACTCCTAATTTAAACCAAATATAAAAATCTAGTCTTCCTTATTCAATCTATCTAAAACATCAAACAAATCTTTTTGAGCCATAACTTTATCCACTTCTGTTAATCCTCGCATTGTTGCAAACTTAGCAAACGTCTCAGGCTTATAATCTCTTTTTCTTAAACTTGCAATTGTGGGTAGTCTTGGGTCCTCAAGCCCTTCATAATCG
>VGKO01000002.1 GCA_016867035.1 Candidatus Pacearchaeota archaeon | reverse complement strand
TTTTGAAACAAACTCGGAAACACCCGTGCACTAATTATAAAACATGCCAAGAAAGAAAAAAACTGAAGAGCAAGTTGTTCAAGAAGAAACAAAACAAGAAACTAGCGAAGCTGTTTCTCAAGCTAATCAAGATACTCAGGCTCCTGTTGAAAATCAAGAAGAGGAAAAACCAAAAAAGAAAAGAGAAGTTAAGAAGCTTTCTGAGAAGGAACTCAAAAGAGTTATGACTGATACAAAAGAAACTTTGGTTCCATTAACAGATTATATTGCTTGCTCTGTTCATTTAGGAACAAAAGTAATTACTCCTGATATGAGAAAATATGTTTACAAACGACGTGCGGATGGACTTGCAGTTATTAATACTAATTTAATCGACGATAAAATCCGAGACGCTTCTGCTTTCTTTAATCAATATGCTCCTGAAGATGTTTTTATTGTATCTAAAAGAGAAGCATCTTGGCCTGCTGTTGAAAAATTCTCAGAAGTAACAGGTATTAGGGCGTTTATGAAAAAATATCCTGCTGGAATAATTACTAACTTGATTCTTGATAATTTCTTTGAAGCTAAACTTGTAATAATTTGTGATCCTTGGGTCGACAAAAATGCTTTAAATGATGCATTGAGATTAAAAATTCCTACACTTGCAATATGCGATACAAATAATTATGCTCGATTAATAACAAAAGTTGTTCCTTCTAATAATAAATCTAGAAAATCCGTAGGGCTTATACTTTATATTCTCGCTCGAGAATATTTGAAATCTTTGGGCAAGGAAAAAGAAGCAAAAGAATTAAAGCTTGAAGATTTTGCTGGAAAAATTGAACAAGCAAATGAAGATGCTGACGCTGAAGCTAAAAAACAAGAAACAGATTTTAGAAAACCCCGAGATACAAAGACTACTCGAGCAAGATACGGGGTTTAAATTTTTTAAATTTTGTATAAATTAAAAAATATTCTTATAAAATTTAATTTTAAAATAATTTTCTTCTTTTAAATCATTAAAGTTAACTCAAAACTTTTTGAAAAATATATCGGTAAAATAAGATAATTTTGCGAAACCTTTATAAACCCCTTTTTCACTACATATTTGTTAAAATGTTAACTTTAATGATTGCCTTAGTAAACTTTAACTCTTTAGTTGAAGCTTAAGGTAGGATGTATGAGTAGTCATAGTTGTGTATACTCACCAATAATTTCTTTAAAATATATTCGATGATTATAGCAATTGTACTTTATAATGAATAACAATAATTAGGCAATTAACAAATAATTAATCAGTCGTTAGGAGGCTAATACAAAATAATTAATAATATTAATTTATTAAATCCAGTTTATCCTGCTGGCGGCTGCGGCTATCCGGCCTGCACTAAGACATGCAAGTTTTTCGCGAGAAAGCGGACTGCTCAGTAACACGTTGCCAATCTACCCTTAGATTCGGAATAACCTCGGGAAACTGAGGATAAAATCGAATAGGAGATTTGTTCTGGAATGATATTTCTCTCAAACTTTGGTCTAAGGAAGAGGCTGCGGTGGATTAGGTAGTTGGCGGGGTAAATGCCCACCAAGCCGATGATCCATAAGGGTCTTTAGCGAGAGAGCCCTGAGAAGGAATCTGAGACACTATTCCTAGCCCTACGGGGTGCAGCAGTTAGGGATTTTTTCCAATGCGCGCAAGCGTGAGAAAGCGAGCCGGAGTGATTTTGATATAATTTCAAAATCTTTTGTTTATTGTAAAAAGATAGACGAATAAGGAGTGGGCAAGATCGGTGCCAGCCGCCGCGGTAATCCCGACGCTCCGAGTCGCAGCCACAATTATTGGGTCTAAAACATTCGTAGCTTGTTTTGTAAGTTCTTTGTGAAATCTGACATCTTAAGTGTCAGGCGTGCAAAGAATACTGCTTGACTTGGGACCGGAAGATGCAAAGAGTACGAACAAGGTAGTAGTAAAATACGTTAATCTCGTTTGGACTAACAACAGCGAAGGCACTTTGCAAGTACGGATCTGACAGTGAGGAATGAAGGCTAGGGTCGCGAAAGGGATTAGATACCCCTGTAGTCCTAGCAGTAAACACTGCTCACTAAACATTAGGACCTCCTCGAGAGGTTCTAGTGCTGCAGCGAAGGCGAAGAGTGAGCTACCTGGGAAGTATAGTCGCAAGACCGAAACTTAAAGGAATAGGCGGGGGGGTACCACAACGGGTGACGCGTGCGGTTTAATTAGACTCTACACCGTGAATCTTACCAGGATCGATAGCAGAATGAAGGTCAGTCTGAAGGGCTTACCTGACACGCTAAGAGGAGTTGCATGGCCGACGTCAGCCTGTGTCGTGAGATGACCTGTTAAATCAGGTAACAGGCGAGACCCGCATGTATATTTACTTCTTCGAAGTTCAATATACAGACTGCCCGGGTAACTGGGAGGAAGGTGCGGGCTACGTTAGGTGGGTACAGCCTGAATACCCTGGGCTACACGCGCGCGGCAATGCCAAATGCAGTGGGACGCAACTCCGAAAGGAGAAGCAAATCCCATAATGTTTGGCCTAGTTCAGATTGAAGTTTGTAACTCAACTTCATGACGCTGGAATCCGTAGTAATCGTTCATTATCAGTGAACGGTGAATAGGTCCCTGCTCCTTGCACTCACCGCCCATCAAACTAACCGAGTTATGCTTTGGTGAAATCTTTCGAGAGTGAACCTTCGTATGACAAGGTAAGTTAAGTTGACACAAGGTATCTGTAGGGGAACCTGCAGATGGATCACCTCCTATAAATTATTTTATAAGAGAATATGTGCAAGCAGAGGAATTATTAGTTATACTCAATACAGAGAAATCTGTTGATTACTCATACATCGTTAACATTTTATTAGACGAGGAACTCAGGAAAAAAGTACTGGGCGAGTCTAATAAAGATTTAGAAAATCTTTAAGCAAAAAACAAAACCCTTTTTGGGCGAGAGGCCTAAGGGCTTATCGTTCAATGGTAGGATAGATCGTTTGCAACGATTAGATTCGGGTTCGATTCCCGATAAGTCCATGGACAAGGGTTAAATAAACAAACAAAACTGAAAATGAAGAAACAAATATTGGAAGGGATAATAAATATTGTAACTGCTCCTTTTACAGAAGGACATAGCGAAGTATTTATAGCAACCTCTAATGGGGAATTTGTTAGATTCAGAGTTGGGCAAGGCGAATTAGTAACTACGCCTTTAACATTGGCAGAATATTTGGCTCAAACCCAGCATTATGTTGATAATAAAGACAGATTTAAAACAGTTTATGGTTCAAGAAAACCTAGAGCATAATCACAAATCACATTCAACAAAAATTGAATCTCGCATGGTAACGAGATAAAATAAAAACCACAACGTATGAACTTCGCAAATGAAACAGATTGCGGAGGGAGTTGAGATTGATGACGGTTAGAAAGAAAACTAACTACGACAACATTATATTCAATCGATGAAACAGAAGGAAAGAAAGTCTTAGTAAAAAAATTTAAACAATTTTTTGACAAAGAAGTATGATAGAGAATTAATAGAAATATATGATTTTACTGTTTATACTGTTAGACGGATAGCTTGGTTTAAGTTGTGATGAAGGACGCGGCAAGCTGCGATAAGCTCAAGGGATTCGCATGCAGAATTTGATCTTGAGATCTCCGAATGAGAAAACTTGAATATGCAGAAATGCAAACACACGCCGGGAATTGAAACATCTCAGTACCGGTAGGAAAAGAAAATAAATAATGATTCCCCTATTAGCAGCGAGCGAAAAGGGAAGAGGGCAAACCGAATCTCCTGACGAAAGTTAGGCAGAGATGTGGTGAAGGTAAATGGCTAAGTTAATGAATCAAACTCTTCTGGAAAGAAGGACCTTAGAGGGTGATAGTCCCGTAGATGAAGTTAATATGTCGTTCTTCGACGAGTAGTGCGTCCCGGATTGGACGTATGAATACAGCACAATTAAGTGCTAACCCTAAATATAAACTTAAGTCCGATAGCGCAATAGTACCGCGAGGGAAAGCTGAAAAGTACTCTTAATCGAGAGTTAAAAGACTTGAAATCTAACAGTTACAGCTTGTTACGGGCTGCTCCTCAACGAGGATGTAAGTTTGTAACGTACGTTTTGAAAAACGGGCCAAGGAGTTTATCTAAGTGGCGAGGTTAAATTAATGAAGCCAAAGCGAAAGCAAGTCTGAAAAGGCGAGAGTCACTTGGATAAGACACGAAGCCAGATGATCTACTCATGGGCAGTGTGAAGTTCTTCGAAAGGGGAATGGAAGTACGAACTAATGTTATGTACATGTACCTGGATGACCTGTGATTAGGGGTGAAAAGCCTATCTAATCTGGCGATGGCTTGTTCCTATTGAAATATACCTCCGTATAGTCTCATATAACAGTTTGCCAACGAGGTAAAGTACGGATAATTTTCGCAGAGGATTTTTCCTACGGAAAATTTTCCAACTCAGAATTTGTTGGCTCTAAAATATGGGAATCAGTGTCTGCGCGTAAGGTGCTTTCACAAGACCAGAACAATGGAGACTACAGTTAAGGTCCCAAAATTTATGTTAAGTGTAACAAAGGAAGTTTTGAATCTGAGACAGTGGGGATGTAGGCATAGAAGCCGCCACCATTTAAAGAAAGCGTAACAGCTCACCCATCGAGATTCGAAGCGCCGAAAGTGGACGGGGCTCAAACATAATACCGATACTGTAGGCATGCTACTTGTAGCATTGCGGTAAATAGGCGTCTTTTCTGCACAGAAGCTTCTTCGAGAGAAGGAGTGGAGCGGGAAGGAATGAGAATCTTGGTAGCAGTAAGATCTAATTTTTCTGAGAATCGAAAAATGTCGAAAGAGCACGGTTTCCTCGGCAATAACAATTAGCCAAGGGTTAGTCGGGACCTAAGGTGTACCTTAATCGAGTACATCGATGGAAAACAGGTTAATATTCCTGTACTCAATAAATTTGTTCGATGACATATACGCTTCGGGATAAGCAAGTTTCCGAGAGGAAGCTTATATAAAGATTTCATGGATCGTAATGATAAGAAGTGAAAGAATTTGTATAATGAAAATGGCTGATTTCTGGAGCCCGTGAAAACAATATGTCTAGAATTTATTGACTCGTACCTAGATCCAACACAGGTGCTCTAGCTGAGAAGGCTAAGACATGAAGGTTTAATCCAACTAAGGGAATTCGGCAAATTAGCCCTGTAACTTCGGTAGAAGGGGCGTCTAACTTTGTACTTGATATTAGAGTGCATTGTTAGATTTCAATAACAAGGATGGTTCGACTGTTTAGCAAAAACGTAGCCGGTTGCTAATCCGAAAGAATGTGTATAACCGGTGAAACCTGCCCAGTGGTGGTGTCTAAAACCGCGTTCCAACGCGGCTAACGCCCATCAAACGGCGGGCCTAATTCCTGAGGCTCTTAAGGTAGCGTAATACCTTGTCGTCTGAATGGCGACTTGCATGAATGGTCCAACGAAATTGTCACTGTCCCTAGTCGGAAACCTCTGAACATACTCTACTGGTGAAAAGGCCAGTGTCACCTAACGGGAAGCTAAGACCTTGTGGACCTTTACTACAACTTGTTGCTGCGACTTTATTGATGATACATAGAATAAGTAGGAGCGTCGATACCAAATTTTTGGATTTGGTGGAGCGAAATTGTAATACTACTTATCGTTTATGAAGCTGCTTACTTGAACAAAGGACAACATCAGGCGGGTAGTTTGGCTGGGGCGGCACCCTGCTGAAAAGATATCGGCAGGGCCTAATGACAAGCTCATCTAGGTCGGAAATCTAGAGTAGAGCGTAAGGGTAAAAGCTTGTCTAACTGTACTTCAAACAGCACGAATTGCAGAATTGAAAGATGGGCCTAGCGAACCATTGAGGATTTTTAATGGATCCCAATTGTGACAGAAAAGGTACCCCAAGGATAACCGGGTTGTCGCGCCCGATAGTTCATATTGACGGCGCGGCTTGCTACGCCGCTGTCGGCTCTTCCTATCCTGGCTGTGCATAAGCAGCCAAGGGTGTTGGAGTTCACACGTTAAAAGGAATCGTTAGCTGGGTTAAGAACGTCGCGAGACAGTTTGTATGATATCTGTTAGGTGCGTAATTGTTTGAGTGGAACGAACGCGTAGTACGAGAGGAACCGCGTTTGGATGCCTCTAGTTTAGCAGTTCTCATGGGGAGGCTGCGCAGCCACGCATTATTGAATAAGTGCTGAAAGCATCTAAGCACGAAGTCATCCGCAAGACGAGACAATATAGGCCGCTATAAAAGATAGCGTTGATAGAGTTGATGTGTAAGATCCAAGAACCCGAGGATTTCAGCATGCAACTACTAAAAGCCACATTTGTAAATCATATACTATTATTCCCTAAAACTTTAAGACTTTCTTTCCTTCTGTTTTATCCTTTGTACTTTTATTTTTAAAATTTTCTTAATTCTTATGTGAGTAGAATCCTTTTTATAATACGTTTACTTTAATTATTAATGGAGATTACTCCTGAAGATAAGGAAAGAGGTACACGAGCAGAACTTAAATTTAAAGAATGGCTCGATAAACATAATATTCCCTATTTTTATATTAAACAAGATTTAGAAACTTTTTCTAATGCTTTAAAGAATAGTTTTTCTGGTAAAAGGCCTGATTTTATGATATTAATTCCCAATTTTGGATTTATTTTTGTCGACGTTAAAAATAAAAGATTAAACCAAGAATATAAAACTTATCCTATTGATAGTTATGAAACTAAGAAATATTCTAAAATTCAAAGATTATTTAATCTACATATTTGGTATGCCCTATCTAATGAAGATTATGATTTTAGAACATGGTTATGGATTCCGGTTTCGCGCGTTTTAGAAGCGGGCATTCCTAGATTTATTTCCAGTAAATCAAAAGAAAACTTTTATGCAGTTCCTCCTGAAGAATTTATTCAAATTTCTGAAGATGATTCTTTAGATAGAATTTTTAGTAAGAGTTTTAGTTAACTTGACTATTTCAAGATATAATTAGTGCTCGCTTCACTCGCTTATCCTTAAAGAGTGCAAACTTTTTTGGTTTGTAATTCTAATCTCTTAATTAATATTACTACGGTCTCCAAACGATATCCTCTTTGTTTTATAATCTCCATTAATAGGCTCGCTTCTATTATCAAAACCCCGAAGGGGTTTATTGTTGATAATCCTTTAATAATTATTATCTAGTAGTCTAAATTTTTATTCTTAAGTTTGGGGTTGAAGGCTTTCTTTTCTTGCTTATTAACAACATGCTTTAATGAAGTCTATTACTCGCATTCTGTATTTCACCGGCATTTTAAGAATAGTTGAGGGATGAAAAGTAACTAAAGTTGGAACATTACCATACATTAAAATTTTATTTCTTGCGTTTGCAAAATCCTGTTCTTCAGGAAACATTACTTCGTAAGCAAATTGCCCCATTGAAACTATCCCCCTTGGTCCAAATTCGGTTATTTGTTGATTAAAAACTTCTAAACACGCACTATACTCTTTTTTTGTTGGCATTCTCCCCTTAAGGTATCCCTTGAATACATTTGTAAAATAAATATGCTCCAAACCCAAACCAAGAACAGGATGTCCTAACATTGCCCTTAAGGCTTTTCCAGAATCAGAGCTCCATAACGCGGGCATGTGTCCTTTTTCTCCTAGTAAATCTTTTTCAAAAACCCTATGATCTATCATATGTGCAACAACTAGAACTTTTGTTTTATCGGAGTTTGCTCCCCTGATGCCCATGCTTCCTCTTTCTGATTTACATCTATTACAATTTTGACATACATCTTCTATCATTCTTGAATTATATTATTAAGGTTTAAAAATAATGTTGTAATTCTTCGGTATATTCTCAAATATTAAATAGTAAGACTTAAAAACCCCCAAAAGTTAGTTTTATTACGAGTGGGATAGCTTACTCCGGGATTATCTCTTAAATGAGAAAGTGTTGGAAAATATCAATACTAATTCTGAGGAAAGTCCGTCCATCTAATTCAAGCAATAACTTGAATTATTGTAAAAAACCATCGATGAAAATCGAGCGTCGTGAGGCGTGGCTCTGATATAGAGACGAGTCCCTTAAGTGGGAGTGGAACGAACATCCTGGTTGATGCAACTGCAAAATGCAGGCGCCTAAGTAAAATTAGGATAATAAAAGCGCGATAAGAAATTAGAGCGTCCTTTATTATAGTCGAATGTAAGCACAAAACATTCCTTCTTTGTGAAGGAGCTTTGACATAAGGCGGCTTATTTCCCACTCTTTTTTTATTTATTAGCCTCGCTGCTGCTCGGCTTTGTATTGGTAATAGATATAGGTCTGATACTTGGTTTTTGTAAATTTTATAAACTTTTATTTTGAATTGTTTTATACCTATAAATTTAAATTAGAAGTTAATTAAATTTAATGGAAAAAATATGAGAACGTTTAGGTGAAAATAAATTAACTAAGTAGCTTTCTTCCTAAAGTCATCAATCTTTTCTTTCTTAAAATATAATTCTTTATTTACTGCTTTCTTAAGGACTTTTTTTAATTCTTCTTTATTTAAATCCCATTTTATTTTTTTAAGAAAATCATTTAAGTTAAGCCATTCATAGTCTACATGCTCTTCATTTAATATAACTTTTTCCTTTTTAACAAAAACTAAGAAATTATTTTCTGAATGATCTTCTCCACCCCAAGAATAAACAGAACCCCATTTTAAATCAAGAATTTCAGATACATTAAGATTAGTTTCTTCTTTTACTTCTCTTCTAATTGTATCTTCAATAGCTTCATCTTTTTCAACACTTCCAGTTATAGTAAACCAAAAGTCTCCCCCATGAGAAGGATCTTTAGAGTTATTCCTTAGTAAAAGGAATTCTTTTCCACCACATACAAAAGCAAGTATTTTTTTATTCATATTAAGTTAAATATATCCTTCTTTAAAAATCTTGTTTAGGCTCACATTCCTCTTAACTTTCTCAGAAATTGATTTAATCTTTCTGCTGAATCAAAATATCTTAAATCAACTTCATCTTCTATCTCTGGATTTAATCTTCCACTAATTGTTCTCTCATCTAATAATATGGTAATATTTTTCCCAAGATATTTTTTATGATATTTAGAGTATGCAATTTCAACCATGGTTCCAGGAGATAATCCAAAACCGATCATTAATCCCGTTCTTAGGCTAAGACAAGTGTTTAAGACAGTCCATCCTCCATCAACTTCTTCTGTTCTATCACAAAACTGAAAATATCTTTCAAGAACTTCACATCCTCCTCTTGGAAGAGCACCAATTACTTCTCGCCCTCCAAATTGTTTGTAAGATTTAGCAAAATCCAAGGGGATTCCCTCATCAGGAATTAAATAAACAGTTGAAAGATTAGTAGCAAGAACTTTTCCAACTTCATCTTTGTATTGTTCATAACTTTCCCCTTCAACTTTTCCAAATCTAAATATTTTGGTTTTATCCGTTGGACCAATGAGTAGAGCAGATAAATTATTATTTGGCATCTTCAACTCTCCCCTTAATTTTTTGAAATGCATCATATAAACTATCTCCGACACATAATTCTCCATGTAATTTCATAATTCCAAAACCATTATTTTCTCTTAATACTGCCAAAATTTTATTTATTTCACCAAATCTCCCATATCTTAAATATTCTGCAGAAGTACAAGCTTGCATAGCAGGGTTATACGTTAATTTTCTTCCATGAGTATGAATTATTGCTCTTGCTTCAGGTATGGCTTGATAAACTTCAGATACTATTGGCATTTCTGAAGAAGGATGTCTTTCTCCTTTCCATTTAACTTTTTGGTCATCTATTCCAACAACAAGAGCTAGGTCATCCTTGGTTAAACTGCCAACGCTTGATCCTGTAGCAGAAACTAAAATTCCTTCTTTAACTTTTTTGCTCATAAATCCAGCTGAACCTTTAATAAGATCTCCCTCCAATAATGATTCTCCAACAGATCTAAACTCAGAAAAATGTTCTTCTACTACTCTTAGATACTCTTCATCTATAGGTAATCTTTCAGAATTATATCTTATTTTTGAAAAATAATTATAGGTTGTATCTGCTATTTTTTCTAAAGGAGCCATAGTTACTTTTTTAGGAGTTATTTCTGGCCAAATAACTTGACAGCCCCATTGTTGCAATGTTTCTAAAGATCTTTGGGTAATTGGATGCTCCCAAAGAGAGCGATTCATTGCTGGAGCAAAAATAACTTTTTTTCTTTTACCAATTGCACTAGCGATAATGGTCATAGGATAGCTATCTGCTATCCCTTGGGCAGCCTTGTTCATTGTATTAAATGTGGCAGGAACAACTAAAACAATATCTTCTAATGGAAGTTCTTCTCCATTTTTGGAATAATCTAAAGATGTCTTGTTTCCTGGAATTTCAAAATCTTTCATACTCACAATTTTTCTAGCCATGTCTGTGAAAAAAGTGTATGTATTTGCCCCTTCTCTTATAAATTCTCTAACCAATTCAGGTATAATTGAGCCTTTCTTTGCCCCAGTCATTACAATATATACAGCTTTATTATCTAAAGTTTTCATTTTTTTCCTCCAAGCTGTCTATAATATTCATAAGCAATTATTGGAACTACTGTTGGCAAGGTTAAAAACGGAACTTCTTCAGTTGCAGGAACAGAAACTAATTCATCCAGCCTTGAAATTTTTTCTCTGCTTAACCCTCCAGATTCTGTGCCAAAAACAAAAACACTTTTACCCTCTGATAGATCTAAATCAAATAAAGATTTTTTTGAGTGGGGGGAGGTTCCTATCAAATATTTTCCACGATTATGTAATTCTTGAGCAGCAAGATGTAAATTTTCAAACATTTCGATATGTGGATAGACATTAATTCCCCAAGATCTTACTTTTAAAACAATTTTTTTATGATTCATATCAATAGAATTTCCAGAAATATATAACTCACAATTTCCAACAGCTAAGGCTACTTGAATTATATGTGCAGCATCATAGGGCGCCCTTAGGCAATCAAATAAAAGTCCTATTCTCTTTTCCATTTTTGCCTCAGAAATTTATTTGCATTATATTCTGCTATAGAACCCTGTGCAGCAGCCACTACAATCTGTTTCAAATTTCCCGTAATATCTCCAGCAGCGTAAACTCCTGGAACATTTGTTGCCATATTATTATCAACTTTTACATAGCCCCAATCATCTAATCCCACATTCAATTTTCTTGCGAGATCATTATTTGGAAGCAACCCAATACAAACAAAAATTCCCTCTGCGGCTACTTTTTCTAATCCTTTTGGACCTTGAATACTAGCGATTTCTAATCTTTCTTCTCCATTTAAAGAAACAATTTGAGAAGAAGCCCTAACTGGGATTGATAATTCAGAAATCTTTTTAGCATATTTATGTTTACAATTTAACCTAGGATCTTTTTCTATTATTTCAACATCACATCCAATATTTTTTAAATAAACTGCAGTAACTGCTCCAGTATTTCTCCCACCAACAACAAACACTTTCTTGCCTGTGAATTGATATCCTTCAGTAGCACAGTAATAAAAAACATATCTTCCTAAAAATCTGTCAACCCCGGGAACTTCTAATTTCTTTTGTTTTGTACCGGTACATAAAATAATCGATTCTGCAACAGCTTTTCTATCTCCTATATCTATTGAAAATATATTTTCTTCATGTCTTACATCTTGAACACATGAACGATCTGCAATAATTCCATTATTTAATAAATGCTGTTTAAATCTACCAATTAATTCACTTCCACTAATATCATTAAAACCTAAATAATTATCTACAGTATAATGTGAATCTATAGAAACTCTTGGAAACCACCCTTCTTCTTGAGATTCACATAAAATAAATCTAAGATTATCATTCTGTGCATTTAAAGCTGCAGACATTCCAGCAGGTCCTGCCCCAATAATAGCTAAATCATATTTTTCCATTTTATTTATCTCCTATAATGATTATTTGGTCTGAAGTAATTTGTGCTTTATCTCTTGAACCAAAGTAATCTCTTATTTTTGCTTTATCTTCTTCTCTAACTTGATCTAAAAATGGGAACATCTGCATAACTTGCAATAACTCTTCAAAAGAATATTCTCTTTTAACATCAATTTCTATTAGAGCTATATTTCTAAATCCAGCAGATTTTAATCTTCGAGTATAAAAGCTTGGATCTCTTGCTCTAACTACTCTTTCTCTAAACATCTCGGCTATTTCTTTTAATCCCTTGCCAGAACTATATTCCCTAAAGAAGAATTTTCCAGGAGACTTCAGAACACGATAAATCTCAGATTCTGAAAAATTTGTTACATTTTTTGCAGTTACTGCATCAAAAAAACAAGGTTCAAAAGGAAGAGCAAGGTTATCTCCCAAAACTAGCCGAATATCTAAACCAGAAGTTCTTTCTTCGGCTTTTTTTAACATTTCTGGAGAGATGTCTATCCCCCATAAACCCCTATATCTTCCCGGATTTCTCTTAGCTAATTGCTCTAATACAAATGCGTTTCCAGTTCCTATATCAAGTATTCTTGCTTCTGCAGAAACCCCCCCATAAATAAGATTAAAGAATAAATCGCTAACAAAAGAAGCTGTTTGGGCATTGTTTCTAAAGAAATCTTCTCTTGATTGCGCTTTCTCTTTATCATAAAAAGCAGGCTTTTTCATATTAAAATACTGGGAAGGTGGCTTATAAATTTTACTACTTTATAATTAATAAAGTTTATAAAATATACTTTATTGCAATTGTTATGGTAGAAGACAGGAAAATGGCTAGGGCATGGGATAAGATATCTCAAAGCTATCAGAGAAGATATCAAATTGGTACCTCTAAGCTTCATTGGGGACCATTATGTCCTTCAGAAGAAAAATTAAGATTACTCGGAGATGTTAAAGGCAGAAGAATTATAGAAATAGGGGCTGGTGCAGGACAAAATTCAATTGTACTGGCTAAACAAGGAGCAATAGCAACTGCTTATGATATTTCTAGAAAACAATTAAATCACGGACAAAAATTAGCTAAGGAGCAAAAGGTTAAAGTTAATTTTGTCAGAGGAGATTTTCAAAGATTGAGAGATCATTTTAATCCGGGTTCTTTTGATATTGCAATGTCAGCATATGCATTACAATATTGCCAAACCTTAGAATCTATGGAAGACACCTTCAAACAAATATATAAAATATTAACTCCAAAAGGAATTTTTGTTTTTAGTTTAGATCATCCAATAAGAACAATTGGATATTGGGAAGAAGCAACAGACAGATTTGTTTTAGATAATTATTTTGATGGGTCGCAAAAAGAATGGGATTATACCTTTCCCGAAACAGGAGTCTCTGCAATAATGAAAGGTTCTTTTAAAACAATAAGCGATATTGTTAATGGAATTTTAAAAGCAGGATTTAAACTAGAAAGATTATTGGAACCAGAACCAGTAAAACAAGACGATAATAGTCAGTTTGGAGTAAATTCAAGATATGGGGCCGAAAACAAAAGAGACCCCTATAGTTTTGATCATCTCTCAAGAATCCCAGGAACACTGATAGTTAAAGCAAGAAAATAAAATGTTTTATAAACTCCAAATAATTATCACACTTTTATGAAAGTTCTTTAAATTTTTTATCAGGTTTTATTTATTCTCTTTTTTGAAGGGAAATTATAACTATAAATGTCCCGCAGCTAATTGATGTTCTAGTTCTCTTACTCTTGCGCGAGCAAGAACTAAGGCAAAACCTTCTGGACTAATTCTATGTTGCTCAAGAATAGATGGAATTGAAGGATTATAGTTTGCTAAATGTGCTTGCATTTGTTCCGGCGGTGTTCTTAACGCAAATTGTTCTAAACATCCGTGCTGAAATAATAAATAATCTTGCCCAACCCAAACGCTATGAGCATCTGGGTCTCTTGGAAAATTTCTAACTTCTATTTCTCCTGTTGCATAGATTACTCGGCCATCTCTTTTGTTAGCTTCCATTTTCTTCTTAGCTAAAGACTATTTAAAAATAAATGTGTGTTTTAAAGCATATAATTCTCCCTTGGTTTTATTTTTTATAACTTATTTATGTTAGTTTGTTATTTCTTTAATTATCTAAATCCTTAAAAATAGAGCGATTATATTTAATTATGGCTCCTAGAAAAAACCAAGTTCCTGATGCAAGAGTTTTTGTTTTAGATGCTCTATCTGGAATAATAGTTCCACTATATCGAAAGCTTGTTTGTTTTGGCGTTGGTGAAGATTTACCGGATTCTAAAGAACTACCTAAATCTGCTTTTGTTAAAACTTATAGGTGTAAAGATACTAATCTTATTTGTAATTTTGGAGTATCTGGACTTGGCTTCCCGATTACTTATGCCCGAAGAATGGTTTTGCGATTTAGGGCAGATGAACAGGTGGAGGATATTAATCAGGCTGTTTCTACCATTATGTTGCGTTCAGTTGATAATGGCTATCCTCTTACTCTAATGCGTCAAGTTAGAGGCAATTTAGAATTTCGAGAATATTTTTCTAGAACTGATTTAGAAAAACCAAGTGATTTAGAAATAGTGGAGTTAAGAACATATATAGATCCAAGAAAAAGCAGGTGGATGGCTGGCCAAGGTATACAGGGTACTAGAAAAGTTGGGTATGATGTATTAGGAAAAAGGGTTAGTTAATTTTTTACAATAATTCTTATAAACTCAACTCGAGGTTTGAAGATATGGCATCAGAAAATTATTTGAAAGAATGGGCTGAAGGTTTTAAAAAAAGAATTGTTTCCCGAGTTTTAGAAGCTGGACTTGAATTTACTGTTGAAAATATTCCGGGTATTGTTCGCGAAGCTAGTTTTGCTGTTCAATCTAAAAAACATCCGGGCGATTGTCCTTGCTATACTTCTGAACCTTGCCATGCACTTGTTGATTTGAATTGCCTTTTATGTAATTGTCCTAATTATAATGCTAATACGCGTGGAGCAAATGGAGAAATTCAAGGAAGTTGTAGAGTAGATTCAAGTAACGGGCGATATACAGAACATCCTAATTTACCTGCGGGCAGGGTTTGGGATTGTAATGGTTGCCCGATTTTTCATTCTTCTGAGGAAGTAGAGAAATATCTAATGGAGCATTTGGAAGATTTTAAAAAAATTGCAGATAAAATAAAAGCAGAAAAATAAAATTTTATATTATATTACTTTAACTTCATTTTGGGTAAGTTGTTTTAAGGTACCTCTTTCTCTTATTAAATCCATGGAGCCATCTTTTCTTAAAAGAACCTCTGGAGCAGCAGGATAAGAATTATATCCTGCAATCGGCATACCTGAACAATAAGCTCCTGTTCCACCTATAACTACTAAATCCGAAATTTCTGCTTGGCGTAAGACTCTTGGCTGGAGTTCTTCAGGACTATCCTTGGAAGGTGTTAAAATATCTCCGGATTCGCAACAACGTCCTGAAACAACATATTCTCCTGTTTTTTTGAATGGATTTTTATCTCTTCTTGTAACAACTGTAATGGGGTGTTGAGCAGCATATAAGGTTGGTCTTGCAACTTCATTCATACCTGTATCAGTTATTAAGAAAGTATATCTTGGAGTTCTCTTTATATCTTTTATTTCTGAAACAATTGCTCCCGCATTTGCTACTAAAAATGTCCCTGGTTCGATTTCTAATCTTAATGGTAATCCTATTTTTCTTTGAAAATCTTCAAATTGTTTTTTTACAAAGCTTCCGACTTCTTGCATATCAACGCTTTCTTGATAACTCATTCTTCCTACTTTGTATCCTCCGCCTAAGTTTAAGGTAGTTACTGGAAACCCCCCATATAAAAATCTTGCTACAATATCTAAACTCATTCTGCAAGTTTTTTTGAAAACTTCGGGATCACTTCCAGAACCTATGTGGGTATGGACTCTTCTTAGGTTCAAACTATATCTTCTAATAAAATCCATTACCTTGACTAAATCTTCATGCCAAATACCAAAACTAGAACTAGGGCCTCCTGTATTTGTTCTTTTTGTTCCTCCGCTTCCTCTTCCGGGATTTATTCTTACAGAAATATCTCTTGTGCCTATAAAATTAGAAAATCTTGCAAAGGTTTCTAATTGATGTAAGGAACAAGCATTATAATTTACACCTTGTCTTATTAAATCTATAAATTCTTGGGGTATTATTTGAGAAGTAAGTAAAATATTGCCTGGGGGAATTCCTGCTGCAATTGCTCGTCTTGCTTCATCCCCTGAAGAAGCATCTATTTCTATTCCCTTCCTTTGAAATAATCTTAATATATTTGCATTTGGATTTGCCTTCATGGCATATCTTACTTTAAAGCTAGGGGCCTCTATGAAAGCCAATGCTTCATCGGCTTGCTCTTCTAACAATTCCTCAGAATAAACATAAACTGGCGTACCAAATCTTCTTGCTATTTCCCTTACTTGAAAAGAGTCTCGGAAAACACGGCTTAATGGTTCGATTTTACTTGGTGAATTAGACATATTAAGAATTACATTAAATTTTTTATTACTTCAGCTCTTTCTAATGGATGATACATTACCGGAGGTATATCTGCCATAGTTATAGCTCCTGTTCTTCCATCTTGACGCATTCTATAATTTGCTCTTGCACAAGCAACTAAAATACTTCCTGTTGCTTCTGGATTACTAGCCCATTGATTTTTATATTCGATTAGTGCTTTATTTCCTTTTCCAGTCTCGCCTGAAACCATAACAAAACCTCCGTGAGGCATTGCTCTTTTTCTTTCAGTAATTTGTTCAGGAGTTTCAATTGTTACTCTAGTATCATAATCTTCAAAATATTTTGGCATTGTTACTATGGCTGTTCTTACTTTTTCAGGATCTGCTCCGGGTTCAAGAGTAACATAACAATCTCTCGAATGTTTTTGTCTTGTTGTTAAATCGGGATTAGTTCCTGCTCTAACTTGTTCAAGTGCAGCATTTATAGGTAAAGTATATTGTATTCCATCTTTTACTCCTGGAACTCTTCTTATAGCATCAGAATGTCCTTGTGAAACTCCTGGTCCCCAAAAAGTATAAGGTTTTCCTTCAGGTATAAAAGAGAGAGCCATTATTCTTTCAATTGAAAATGTTCCTGGATCCCAACCAGCACAACAAACTGCGAGATGATTATAGGACTTTGCAGCAGAATCCATTTGAGCCAGGTAATTAGGAATATCTGCATGAGTATCAAAACTATCGATTGTATTAAAGCATTGTGCAAATTTTGGACCCTGTTCAGGAAGATCTGTTGCAGAACCTGTACAAAGAATAGCTACATCTGGACTAACAGCCATCTTAAGAATTTCTACTTCTCGCCAGGAAGCAGCATCTCTTATACTGCTTGGATTTATATTGCATCTTCTTGCTCTAACATCGGTTATTGTTCTTGCCGGATCTCTAGTAAGAATTCCAACTAATCTTGTATCTGGATTTTTTTGTATAGCCTCATAAACTCCTCGGCCAACATTTCCCCAACCTACAATTGCAATTCTTATTGGTTGTTCCATATCAAGTATATAAAAAATCTATTTAAAAATAAAGTTGAATTTTAATATATACTTTAGAGAAGATATTTGGTAATTTTTGTTTATGTAATCTTATTAAAACATAGCATTTAAAAAACCCCACAACTTCTGTTTTTTATCTCGTATTGGGAGGGTAGCTCAGCGGGAGAGCACTACGCTGAAGACGTAGGGGTCGGGAGTTCGACTCTCCCCTCTCCCATTTTCATTTCTAGAGTATATTATTTACTTAAATGAAAATCCTCGACCTCTCCCATCTATCGAGTCGAACTATCATTTTTTTTAACAAAACATCAAGATTTAAAAACAAAAATTTATTCTTATTAGCATGCCAAAAAAAATATGCAGAGACTGCAAAAAAGAATTTGAAGCTAAACCAAAGTATAACTCAAGATATCCTCAAAAATATTGCGAAAAATGCGCTAAAGAAAGAAGAAAAGCCTACGAGAATATTCATAATGTAACTGCTACTCAATGCGAGGAAGAGTAATATTTCTTTTAGTTTGGGATTATGATGAGTTATTTTAACATTGAAGTAAAGTTTATAAGTACTTGACTCTTCAAAGTAATTATGAATATAAAGATAAAGATTATGTTGGGATTAATTATTTTTCTAATGGTTTTTATCATTTTAATATTTATTTTTAGAAGTGATAATTCATCGGAAATAAAAGATAATACTAATTTTCGACCGGCCATCCCATTAAATTATTTAAAGGAGGATTTTGAAATTTTATGGGATTCTATCTTTAAGGAAACTTCTGATGGAATGATTTTTTTCTTAGATGATACGTATTATACTTCTTATAAAATTATTGATAACCGCGAAATTTATGTTTTACATTATTCAAGATATTATGAAGAAATAACTTTATCTGCTAGCCATATGCTTGTTGATTCAAAGATACCAATAAATCTTTCAACTCTAAACCTTACCTCTGTTGTTGTAAGTCGTAATATTACTAATTCTGATGTGGCTGAATCTATTTTTGAGAAAAATTTTAAGTATAATCCTAATAATCTTTCCTTTACTAATTTTTTAAATGCCTATACTTCTACAGAATATGGTGTCATGAATGATACTTTTAGTAGTTATAATCAGATATATATCCCTTCAAATACCTCTATAGAAACTTATACTTATATTGCATCTATGGAATAATAGGCAAGGTTTATAAATCTCAATTTCATAATAAGAATATAAAAAGATGGTACTTAGAAAAATTAATTTAGAAAACAAAAGGGCTGCTTTTGAGATGTCTATGAGCACGATTATTGTTATTGTGCTTTCCGTAAGCTTTCTTATACTTGGACTTGTTTTATTAAAGAATATTTACGGAACTTCAAGTAAGAGCATTAATATACTTGATGAAAAACTTGGAAGCGAGTTGCAAAAGATATTTACCGATGAAAATAAGAATCTTGTAATTTATTTGGGAGAAGATAAAAAGGCTAGTGTTCGGGCAGGTACTACTGATTTCGGTGTTGGGGTAGCAAGCCAGAGTATTAATAATGTAAGAGTTGAAGACAAATCTAAAATACAATATAAGCTTAGTTTGGATGAAAGTTCTCCTAAAAGTTGTACTAAAGTAATTGGAAAAACCAGAACAATGGGTCTATTTGCACAAAGCTTTGATATTTGGTTAAATTCGACTGCTTTCGATGGTCCTGTTTCGAAATTTCAAATAAGAATAAATGTACCGGCTTCCACTCAAGTATGTACCCAATTAGTAGAAGTAATGGCTAAAGATTTTACAGTTGTACCTGAGGGCGAAGTAATTGCAATGGATTCTTTCACCTTAGAGGTTTTGAAGAAAGGGTTATTCTAAATTTTTTATATTTTGTATTTTAAATTCCCCAGCCAGGATTATTTGTTAGAACTTCGTAGCCACTTATTTGATTTCTTAAGAGTCTTATGGCCTCCACTTCTCCAAACATGATTTCAAAACGAGAATTATACTTTCCGCAAGAATGCCAGATTGTTTGCCCTGATTTAGATTCTAATTTAACAAAGTCTAATTTTGAGTCTCTCCCACAATCTCGAAAAGTCAACTTATTTCCAGTAAAAACATCATAAGCAACATAATATCTGTTGTTTTCCACAATGTGCTCGTGAATAGGCCTGCTTAAATCGAGTCTTGGTTCAGGTAATTCAATTTTTCTTGAGCAACCTTGTATAGCAAGTATAGAAGCAACTATTAGGGCAAGGTTTTTAATTTTTTTTAACATTTATCAAATTAATCTTTATTTTTTTAAGTCTATAGTATACCAGGGCGTATCTCCTGCATGATGATTGATAATTAAGGTAGCTGCATAGGTTCTTCTTTCGCCACCCAATTCAAAACAACAGTTTCCAACCACACGGTGGTCTCCTTCTTGACGAATTGGGGTGCTTAGGGCTCTTAGGGGAGTATAGTCAACTTCCAAATCCACCTCTAATTGATTTGGTTTTGTAGGATCTTCTCGAAAATTTTTTTGTAATCTATGTAGTAAAATATGTTTGTCAGGGGTTAAATTGGGAATTAGGGAGGTTATTTGTTTTTCTATTTCATCTCGAGTTCCGGCGGAATTACCGACTACTAGCATAATTATTTTTGTTTGATTAGCTTTAAATAGTTTTATTTACTGAAAAATATATGGTGTTGCGGTTATTTAATACTCTTGGAAGAAAAAAACAGGCATTTAAGCCAATAAAACCAGGCGAGGTTGGATTTTATTCTTGTGGGCCTACTGTCTATTGGTATCAGACAATTGGAAACCTTAGAACTTATATTTTTAATGATATTCTAAAGAAAGTTCTTGAATATGATGGTTTTAAAGTAAAACATGTGATGAATGTTACAGATGTTGGGCATCTTACTTCGGATGCTGATTCAGGCGAAGATAAAATGGAAAAGGCCGCTGCTAAGGAAGGCAAGCGTGCTGAAGATATAGCTAATCATTATTGGCAAGTATTTCGTGAGGATTTCAAAAAACTAAATATTTCTGAGCCAAGTATTTGGTGTAAAGCAACAGAACATATTAATGAACAGATAGAATTAATAAAAGAGTTAGAGAAAAAAGGATTTGTTTATAGAACTAGCGACGGAATTTATTTCGATACTTCTAAACTAGAAGATTATGGCAAACTTGCTTTACTTGATGCTGAAAATTTAAAAGCAGGAGCGCGAATAGACTTGGCTGATAAAAAAAATAAAACTGATTTTGCTTTGTGGAAGTTTTCTGACACGCCAGGATTAAGACAACAAGAATGGCAATCGCCTTGGGGTTTAGGATTTCCCGGTTGGCATATTGAATGTTCAGCTATGTCTTCTAAATACTTAGGAATACCCTTTGATATTCATACTGGAGGCATAGATCATATTCCTGTTCACCATACTAATGAAATAGCCCAAGGTGAGGCGGCTTCAGGAAAAAAGTGTGTTAATTATTGGTTGCATGGCGCTTTCTTAACCTTTAAGGGTGAAAAAGTTTCAAAGTCTAAGGGCGGACTTTATACTATCTCTGAATTACAAGAATTAGGGTATAAACCTCTGGACTATAGGTTTATGTGTTTGCTTACACATTACAGAAGCTCGCTTGATTTTACACTTGATAATTTGAATGCGGCTAAAAATGGACTTGAAGGATTAAAAAATAAGATTGCAAATATTTCTTCAAATGCCCCTGGTGGCGACGGAGAAAAATACCTAAAAGAGTTTGAAAAATCTATTAATGATGACTTAAATATGCCTGGAGCAATTCAAGCCCTGCAAAAACTTCTTAAAGATGATAAAGTAAGCGGAAAATCTAAAATAGAGCTAGTTAGAAAAATGGATGCTGTGTTTTCATTAGACTTGATGAAAAAAGAACGAGTTATTGTTCCTGAAGAAGTTCAAAAGCTTGCTGAACAGCGTTGGCAAGCAAAGAAAACCAAGAATTTCAAGCTCGCGGATGAGCTTCGAGCTAAAGTAACTGCAATGGGATTTGTTATTGCTGATATGCCTGAGGGCTATGAGATAAAGAAAGCCTAAGCAAGGTATTTAAATCTAGATTTCTAATATAGATAAAGAGGGGAAAATGAAAGAAAAAAAAGGGGAGATTGAGAAGCTTGTGAAGACATTGAATTCACATCAGCTTGCTTATTGTAATCTTGGACTTGAAAATCCAAAGAACGGGGAGTATTTGCTTACTGTTTTTCATTTACTTCCCGGAAAAGTTCTAAATATGCTTCAGGCTGCTTGCGAAGTTGCTGCTGAATCCTCAACAGGAACTAATTTTGCTGTTAAAACCGAGACTGCTTTTTCTAGAAAACTTAATGCCCTGGTTTATAAAATTGATTTAAAAAATAATTTGGTTTGGGTGGCTTATCCTTGGAGAATTTTTGACAGGGGCTCGAATGTTCAGAATATTCTTACTTTTATTGTTGGAAATGTTTTGGGTATGAAAGAAGTTTCTGCTTTAAAACTACTTGATGTTTGGTTTCCTTCTCAAATGCTCGAGCATTATGATGGCCCAAGTTATACTATTGATGATATGAGAAAATACCTGGGAGTGTATAAAAGACCTATTCTTGGAACAATTATTAAACCAAAAATTGGATTAACTGCCGCAGAATACGCTGAAGTTTGTTATGATTTCTGGAGTGGCGGTGGTGACTTTGTTAAAAATGATGAACCTCAGGCAGACCAGGATTTTTGTCAATATGAATTAATGGTTAAGTATGTAAAAAAAGCCATGGATAAGGCTGTAAAAGAAACAGGCAAGAAAAAAGTTCATTCTTTTAATGTTTCTGCTCCTGACTATGAAACCATGATAAAGCGATGCGAGCTTATTCTCAAAGCTGGTTTTGAAAAAGGCAGTTATGCTTTTTTAATAGACGGAATTACAGCAGGTTGGATGGCTGTTCAAACCTTAAGAAGAAAGTATCCTGATGTTTTTATTCACTTTCATAGAGCTAGTCATGGAGCGTATACTAGAAAAGAAAATCCTTTTGGATTTTCTGTGCTTGTCCTTTCTAAGTTCGCTAGACTTGCAGGAGCATCAGGAATACATACAGGAACAGCAGGGGTTGGAAAAATGGCGGGCTCTCCTGAAGAAGACGTTACTGCAGCCAAAAGTATACTTCAGCTTTCAGCACAAGGGCATTTTTTTAGTCAGAATTGGGCTAAAGTTTCTGAAAATGATTCAGATATAATAAAACTAGCGCATGAAGATCATGCCCACCATGTTTTTCATGAAACAGATAATTGGAGAGTTGTTAAAAAATGTTGTCCTATTATCTCGGGAGGACTAAATCCTACTTTACTTAAACCTTTTATTGAAATTATGGGTAATACTGATTTTATTACGACAATGGGTGCAGGAGTGCACGCACACCCAAAAGGAACTAAAGCAGGAGCTAAAGCATTAATACAAGCTTGTGAGGCTTATACTAAGAAAATTGAGATTCATAAATATGCCAAAGCCAAGGATAAAAAGGAATTAGCACAAGCAATCGAGTTCTTTGAGAAAAACAAGACAGCCATACAAAAAGTAGAGAGCGCAGAGAGAAGCTAGAAATCTATTTTCCTTCTTATTCATAAGTTAAGCTTAAAAACGCTGTTCTCTTGTTGAATTAATGGAGCAAGTACTTGGTAGAGAATATCTAAAATATAGGTGGTTTTTCACTTCTTCGGAAAAACTTGTGGTTGGCGGTAAGAGCGCAGAACAAAACGAAGATATTATGAAAAAGCGTGTTGATAATAAAGAGAATTTCGTGGTTATGCATACCTCAAACCCTGGAAGTCCATTTACTTTAATTAAAAATCCTAACAAAAGGGATTTGGATGAAATGGCTATTTTTACTGCCTGTTTTAGTCAACAATGGAAACGCAATAATACAGAGGCTGATGTTGATGTTTTTACTACAGAACAAATTAATAAGAGTGAGAAAATGAAAACAGGAACTTTTGGTGTTACAGGAAAAATTCAAAGACGAAAAGCAAAACTTGAATTAGCCCTGGAGTTTCAGAAAGGTAAGTTGCGTGCTGTGCCCAGAAGTGTTGTGAAAAAACCTTTTGTTATTCTTACTCCTGGAAAACTTGAGAAAGAAGAAGCTTCGCAATTACTTATTAAAATAATTAAAGATAAATTTCATTATATTATGGCTAAGGAAGAAATAATGGCCGCTATTCCTGCTAAAGATATTGAAATAAAAGAAATTAAACTAAAAGGCAAGTAATATGACAAAATTAGTAAAATTACAGATTGGTAAGAATGGTTTTACGCCCGAATTTATGAATAATCTTAAAACAAGGTTTGCAGATAAAGGTGTTGAGAGTATTAGGGTTAGTTTGCTTAAATCTTCTTCTCGCGATAAAGAAGAAATGCAAGAATGGGCTGATAAAATGCTCCAAGAGCTTGGAAAGAATTTTACTTCCAAGATAATTGGTTATACGATTGTTTTGAGAAAGTGGCGTAAGGCGAGGGAATAAACAATTTATGTATAATTCTATACAATAATCTTAAAAAATAGATTTTATTTATTGTGAGAATGGTTAATTGGGTAACTGCAGCTATAAACCAAACTTATAGGGATATTGATAGGGAAGCAGGTGGTGTAAAAAATTTTGATCCTGATGCTGCAATATATGCAGAAAAGCATAAAAAAGAACTTCTTCAAGAATATGGTCCTAACGCTATAATTGCAGTAAGTGGACGAAAAGGAGCAGAGGGGGCATATTTTGTTAGTTATGAAAAAGATACAGTTAGTGGTGTTGCTAAAATGTTAGGTGGATTAAAAAGACTTTCTTCTGAAAAGGAATTTTTGATGATTGGTAGAGTTAAACATATTGTTTTAGCTGCATCAAAAACTAGAGAAAGACTCAGAAGAATGAATAGAAGGGATTTATTAGAAAAAATTGCAACTGGACAAGATCTTTCTATTTCCGGGCCTCTTGGTTGTATTACTCCACCGCCTGGTTCTTATTAGTTTCTGGATAATCTCGAGCTTCAATGACTCCTTTTTCTAAACCTATTGGAATTCCTAAAGTATACCATGTTGGAAAAGCAGCTCCATCGAATATAAGCGAAGCAATAGCAGGACTTTTTCCTAATGCTAGCAAAGCTGATTGTCCGGCTAGTTTGGCCGCGATATAAGGTATATCAAAACTTAAAAAAGCTTTAACTGCTCTTTTTATTCCCTGGGCAATTTTTTTAGGACTTAATCTTCCGCTTTCATTTTCATACTTATGTCTATTTGCATGAATCTCTAAAGCCATAAAAGTAGCATAACCTGTTGCCATTTGTGCTGCAAGAGTTCCAGCTGAATTTAGGGCGTATTTTACTATTTCAGGAGCGTTTGGTAAATAATGTTCTATTAATCTTCCAGCACCCTCTGCTGCAGGCAAGCCCGCTAATAAAAATGGAACAGCTCCAATAATATTATTTTTTATAAAAACTGAACCTCCTCTTGTATCTAGTTTTTCTCTTAAATTATTTCTTGCTTTCAGGGTTGGACTATTTTTTTCTATATCTTCTAAGGTTAATAGTTTTGGTGTTCTTTCACCTAATGCCTTTTGAGATAATTTAGCTATTGCTTGTGCTCCTTCTATTGGAAGAGACATAAAAAAGTCTAAATACGACGCTGCTGTGTATCTAGTCATGTATTTTAGTTTTTCTTTTGATATCATAAGTTATCCATAAAATATGGGTATATAAATCTTGTTGTAACTTAGTAGAGGTAACAAAACCGAAAGGTTTAAATACTACCCCCAACTAGATATATTAACACCTCTTTTTCCCTAGAGAGGCAAAAGGACGTACTATTTTGAATGTCTTCGAGCCTCTCCATGGGTTTCAAATAACTAAAATAAGTAAACTAACTAAACTAACTAAACTAACTAAAATAGTATAATAAAGTTTATAAGACATTAAGATTAATAATAAAAAATGACAAAAAAATTAATTATTAATAAGAAAACATATGCTCAAGTAAAAGAAGAAGGATTAAGAGAAGATTTAACCTTGGTTGCTTCTGAACTTATTGGTTTTTCTTTGGGTTTAGCAAGAGATTCTCAAAAAAATGCAGTTAATTCCTTAGAAAGTCAGGCAAGAAAAATGGGAGCAACTCATTTATTTGGTTTTAGATTAGAACGATTTGCGCCTCAAGAAGGAAGAGGTTTAAGGTATAGGCCTCTTGGAAGATATGAAGCTCGAGCAGCAGCTTACAAAAAATAACTGCAATTAATCATATTCAATAAGTAAAATAAGATTTTAGCGGGTATGGCTTTATTCCGAATGGATTATGGCTCCGTTTTTTATATTCAAATAAAAAAAGTCGCAGAGAAAAGCCTTAATTTTAAGTTTTATTTAAAATTTTATCTAAAATTTAGTATAGATTATGGCTCCTGCGCATTATAATTATTAATCTACCCTCTGTTTTCTATTAATTGTTTTTTTAGCTTCTTGAGCTTCATGAGCTTCTTGAGCTTCTTTAGCTTCTTTAGCTTTAACAACAATATCTAAACAGGTACAATAAGCTTGGGTTTCTTTAGGATTGTCTTGATTTTCCTCAACAATTCTATAAGCGCATTCAGTATGTGGGCATCGGGTTCTTGCATATCTTTCAACAACTACTCTTTTGGGATTGGCTTTTTTTATTAATCTAGTTACTCTTTCAGCATCTTCCCAACTCAACTCTCCGCCTATATGGGGGGGGGACATTGTTCGTAACTTGGAAATCTTTTTACACTAAGTGCTACTTCTTCTGGAACTAAACCAAACCCGTCGGGCGTTAGTTGTATTGTTATGTCTTTTGGCATGAGAAGAGCAAAAAAACCTTGTTTTAAAGCAAATATGTTCTTTAGAATATATTTTAGATTATATAATAAAGCTGTATTGTTAAGTTAGCGGGTGCTGAAAGGGGGTTTGTTAAGAGAGAGTAACTTAATTTTATAAATAATTAATCACTATTAAGTAGTTATAAATAGAAAGGTTTATAATGGTGTTAAAATTACTCTTTTTATGACAGATTATTCAAGAATATCCGCAATAGATAGGTCAAATTTTTTTAGACATAAATCGGATTATAGTATTTTAAGAAATTATTTAGAACAGACCAAAGGATTAACAACTGCTTTAGTTATTGGCATAGGAAATTTGGAAGAACCTTTATCCATACTTGCTACGGGTGCAGAAACTGCAAAAACAAGTAGAAGAAGCTTGGGCGATTTGTTAAAATTAGACTTAGTAGAATTAAGACCTTTTGAAGAAATATCCCCTATTTATTCTTTGGGCGAGGGCTATGGTCCTGAAAGAAACCCTCTTGGAGGAATATTTCTAACAGAAGAACAAAAGAGAACGCTACCTAGACATCCTTTAAAACCTAGTTTTGTAAATGATTATCCAACTGGTTTTGAATTGAAAGATGGAGAATATCGTTTCTCTCAAGAAGTTATAGAACACGTTCAAGAAGCAATTCAAAGAGGAAAGTTTTCAACAAGAGTTCAAGATTTTATCAGAGAAACTACGGCCCAATACCCCGTAATATTTTTTAATCATGTAATAACTCATCTGGGTTCAGAAGGAGAAAAAGTTGCATATGATTTAACTACAAGAACCTTAAAAGATGGAGGAATCATCTTTATGCACTCTAGCGGAGATATTGGAGATTCAAGAGGAGTTATTGGAACAACAAAAATTGTTAAAGATAATCCAAGATTCGCACATCTTCAAAGAGTTGGACCTGCGGTTTATAGAAGAATTAGATAACTAATTTTCATTTAAAACAATTTTATCAAAGGTTTCTGGAGTGATAAATCCATATTTTTATTCAAGGGTATACCCATTCTGTTCATAAATCGCTTTGATTAAATCTGAAAGTTTATCGTATTTATCTATCAGTCCTTTTGCTTTAGCACTCCACAAGGCAGCCATTTTTTGACTTGCAGGATATCGGCCTGTTTCTTCATCCTTGCTATATTCCTTAATAAATGAAATAACTTTTTTTATTGCACCTTTATCTCCCTTTTTAGCTTCATCCCAAACCTCATAAAGATTTCCTCCTTCAGTAATGGCATAAGATAAAATTGCCCCTTCTTTTACCCCCTCTTTTTCACTATCCCCTCGGGTTTTAGCATTTTCTCTTCCAGATACATGTCCTGTTAAACCCGCGACTAAATGTGCTATTTTAACAGATTTTCCATCTGGAAGTGTGACTTGTTCGGGCGTAGAAAAACCATTTTCTCTTAATATTCCTGCATTAATTTCTCTTCCATTATCTTCTAAAAATCTTGAATAAACTTCTCCAAATGCGTTTGACCCCTCAGTAGATCTAGCATAAGAATAAAGATCTGTCCAACCAATAGCATCATTTTTATGAATAATAGGTATACCCTTCATCTCATTAGAGCTTTGCCAAACATTGCTATATATTTCATGAAATAAAGCCGTCACTATTTCTTCTTTGGAAGCTCCAGGAAATTTTGCCTCTATAGTTCTAATATAGTCTAAAAATTCTTTTTGAGATGCATAAGTATCTTTTCGAACTCCACTCATTGAATCTGCATGCTTTCCTCTAGTTGTACGTAGAGTATATTCTTTATCAGATAAAATCAATCCGGTTATTTTTCTTGTGAAAGGTATAGAAGAAAATTTTTCTCCAGGAATAAAAGTATTCTTTATTCCAGAGGGAGTATATTCAAATAATTGTCTACCATTTTTTTCAGTTATTCTACCTGTTTTAGAATCTAAATAACAGGATATTTCCGAATTTCTATTGATTAAAAAACGCGCATCATTAATCTCAAAAGAGAGCGCTTTGGTATCCTCTGATTTTACCCAAGGGTTATTTTTATCAAATTCTAATTTTATATTTAAATCGTCACTATCTAAAGAAAGCTCTCCTGATGACCAAAATTGTTTTGATTTGCCATTTAAATCGTTTAGTAGTAGCCCCTCATTTTTTTGTTCCAAAACAGATATCCTTGCCCCCTCATAAGAGACCATAGATCCTTTTTGTAGATAAAAAGAAGGGAAAATCTGACTTGGAGTATATTTTACACTTCCTTCTTTACCATTTAAACCAGAAATACTTATTGGAGTATCGCCAAATTTCAATTTAAAATTTCCTTTTATCTGACCTTCTTCTATTTTTATACCTTTATTATCTAAAAGAAAAATTTCGGCACCAGATTTTTCTTTCTCTTTTAAATTAAAACTTTCTCCTTTTTTTCCAAAAATTTCAAGCTTTCCATCTTTGTAGAGAACTCTTGCTCCTTCTGGAACTTTAAGAGTTTCTTGCCCAAAAATCCATGTTGTTGTTTGAGAAGCAGTTAAATCTGCTTCTATTAAATTGCCTTTATCATCTGTTTTAATATAGGCCTTATTCTCTTGAGATTCAGGTTTTACACTCCAAAAAAAGTCTTTCTCTGTTAATGAAATTGCACTATCTTTTGAAGTAAAGGTATATGTAACCGTCCTCGCATTTTCATCTATTACCTGTTGCATATTTTGCTGAGTTTTTATTATCGTTATCTCTTGTTGAGCTTCTTCGGCAATAGCAAAAGAAGTGGTAATAAAAATGAATGCACAAAGAAATAGGATTAATAGCTTTTTCATTTTGTTGCAAACACTAATTCATAGGTTTGATTATTTATTTGGTTATTATCTGCTATGCTAAAGATGTTAATTCCTTCTTCATATTCAAATGTGCTTATAGATAAATCATTCTCTTCTCCAAGGTCTAGCAAACAGGTTAAACATAAACTTCCATTATTAGCAATTTGTAAATCTACTATGGATACTCCAGAACTATACATCAAACCAAATTTTATTGGTGCAATAATTTCTGGAAAATTTTTAAGTTGATATGTGCCATCATTTTTTATTATGGTTATGGGATATTCTATTTGAGCCCTTATTTGATTATTTAAAATAGAAACTTTAATTTTTGGGTCGCCCCTATTTACTTCAATGGAACTAAAATTAAGCTGACATTTATTTAATTCTTCTTCAATTATTTCTGAGAGTTGAACTTCAATCTCTTTAAGTGGGAGGATTTCCTTAAAACGATTATCTAGATAAATCGGAATTCCTATATCTAAAGAATTATTAGGGGGAGATTTGTAGCCCCCAAATTGTCCTATTTCATAAATACTAGAGTAGACTTTTTCTTCAAAACAATCGTTTAAATAATCATAAACTGGCTGAATATCTCTAGGAATTGTAGGAGTAAGTGAAGCAGTTTTATTCTTCACATAAAAAAATAAGAAAATTCCAGCTACAATCAAAATCGCAATTATGATAAATATTGTAACCTGCCCTCGTTTTTGTTGCATAAAATAATTAGAATTCTGCTATTTTTAATCCTTGTTGTTCTAGAAAGAGGTCTTACTTAGTTTTATTAGTTCTATCCACTTATTATTTTGTGTAAGTTTAAGATCTGTTGCCAACTCATAAGGGCATTTTCCTATTGCTTGATGCTTGTTTATGAAATTGTAGAATATTTCATAACCCTTTAAGATAGCATTAGCAGAATTTATTGAGCCATGAAAACCACGCATTACCTTTGTTCTGGCTCTAACACTATTATGTAATCTTTCAATAGGATGATTAAAGTTGCCTTGTTCTTCTGAAACTACAACCCTATTATGAACTACATTATATTTCCCTGTCTTGTTATTATAACCATAAACTTTCTTTAAAGTATTTGTGTAAGCATTCCAACCATCTGTAGTCATAATCTTAATTTGTGTATCTGTCCTATCTTTTATTCGCTGAATAACTGCTTTAATATCTCTGCAACTTCTTGTTCTCATATATTCAGAAGAAAGCATAAACTTTGTTTGAGGGCAAACAGAGTCAATAAAGAAGTTTTTCTCTGTTCCTAATTTTGCTTTGCTCGACTTTCTTCTGTGAAACTCTATCTCATCAACTTGTGCTTCAAATCCAACCTTTAGCTTTAGTTTATTTGTGAACTTGCTTATCATTTTACTATACTTCAAAACCCAAGCATAAATAGAAACATTAGAAGCATTATGTGGGAAGAACATTCCTTGATGTCCTTGAACTCCACGAGTGGAAGCTCCTCTAAAATAAAGATCTACAGCTTGAGTTATTTTTAATGGGCTGTTTCTCATTCTAAAAAAACCATCATCAACGACAAATCTTGTTCTACAATCAAGGCATTTATATCTCTGGATTAGACCTTTATTTTCAGTTTTTCTCTTTCCATCTTTCTTAATTTTTTCTGATTCACATTTTGAGCATATTATTCTTTCTGCCATAATATATTTAGATACCTAAACTATATAAATCTTTCGGTATCTAAAATGTAACTTTAAAGTAGATAAAATTAGACACCTAAAAGTTTATAAAGGATAGATACCTAAAACATTTATGAAACTACAATCTCAAATAAGCAGGGAGTATAAAGGAGAGAAATACGAGAAATTTTGGATTGTAGTACCTTCTAAACTGCTTGAAGAACTCAACTGGAAAACTGGACAAGAACTAGAAGGAGAAATAAAAGATTCTAATTTAGTTATAAAAAAGAAAAAGAACTAAATTTTTTTGAGCAGAAAACTCCCGTTAACTTAACAATACATAATAAAGCAAAAATTTATAAACCTCTGCTTTATTTTTTTAGTATGGCAATTAAAGTTAGAGGTTGTCGGCACTAATCAGGCAGATTTCCCTAGCTTAAGCTTTAATTCTTCAAATAATAAAATAGCAACTGGCTCGCTTAACTGCTTCGAAGCCTCCTCTTGCTCGGCTTCTAACTTGATAATTTTTAATAATTCTAATGTAAATTTAAAAGGTTTTAGTTTATCTAAAGAGAAAACTACATTATTGATACTTAACAAACCTTTTAAATCACCCTTTGTTTTAATTAAATATAATACAAGTAGTTATGGCGATTGTAGTTTAACGGTAGAATGCGAGACTGTGGCTCTTGAGACGAGGGTTCGACTCCCTCCTTTCGCTTTGTTTATAAAAGGAGGAATCTTATAATAGATTGAAAAAGATGGCAAACGAATGTGTAAAAGGCTTTAAAGATTATACTGGCGAGGAAGCTAGGATAAGAGAAGAAATACGCAAAATTCTTGTAAAGAATTTTGAGCTATTTGGATTTGAACCTGCTGAAGCCCCAATAATAGAAAATGAGGAATTTGTCAGGGGAGATAACTCTAATGATGAAGCTGTTAGCGATATATTTAGATTAAAAGACAAAGGTGAAAGAAACCTTGCTCTCCGTTATGAATTAACCTTTCAGCTTAAAAGATTAATGCAAAATAAAAAACTGCCTTATAAGAGATATCAAATAGGCCCTGTTTTTAGAGACGAGCCTACTACTGGAAATAGATTTAGACAATTTACCCAATGTGATATTGATATTATTGGCTCGAGTATTAAAGATGATGCTGAAATACTTGCTATAACTTCAAAGATTTTGGAAGAGCTAGGAATTAAAGCAGTTATTAATGTTAATAGTCGTAGATTAATGAATGAAATTCTTGAATCTGAAGGTATCAAAGAAAAGGATAGAATCGAGGTTATAAAAGAAGTAGACAAGCTGGATAAGCTCTCGGAGAAAGAAGTAAAAGATAATTTGAAGAAATATAAGGCAGAAAAACTGATTGATATTTTTAAGAAATCTGAAAAATATTTTGAAAAGTATGCAAGTTACTCTGATGTTCAGCAATTAAAAGAAGCCTGTTCAAATTATGGAATTAAAACAAACTTTTTACCAACACTTGCTAGGGGTTTGAGTTATTATAACGCCAATGTTTTCGAGGTAAAAACTCTTGAGATGAAAGAAAGTGTTTGCGGTGGCGGTAGTTATATGTTTAATGGAGCTCAATCTACAGGGATTAGTTTTGGCTTAGAGAGATTAAGTCAATTAGCTAAACTAAAAAATAAGAATAGTCAAACTTTGATTATTTCTCTTGGACAGGATAAAGAATCAATAAAACTTGCAGAAGAACTACGAGAAAATAATCTTTCTTGTGTTGTTATGTATAATAAAGTTAGCAAGGCACTTGAGTATGCAAATGCTTATTTAATTGATAAAGTAATATTTATAGGAGAGGATGAAATAAAGAAAAAGAAATTAAAGCTTCGTGATATGAAAACAGGAAAAGAAGAAATGCTTTCTCAAACAGAATTAATTAAGAAATTGAGTAAATAATAAAAAATAATTTTTATCTTCTACCTGTTAAAGCTAAATAAGCCTTGCATTGAGCTAAGAATTCATCCATCTCGCCAATTAATTTTCCTTCATATTGGTCTTGGCGTTCTTTTATAACATACTTATCATATAATCCCCGAAGGAACTTCCAAATCGGTCTATTTTCCCATCTATTTTCGTAATCTTTTATAAGAATGGCTTTAACTCCTATTTCAAACTGGCCTTTATTCATTTTTTGTTTTACACCATCAATTTCAACTTCAACAGAGGTCATTCCAATTATTTTCCAATCTACCTTTAACAAGAATCTAAAATAATCTGATACTTTTCTTATTGCTTCCCATTCAATCTCAAGCTCTTTAGCTCCGCCTGCACCAATTACCTCTTTATAGGTTTTCTCATTCATATCATAGCCTTGGCTTACTAGCCATTCATAGAGAATTCTATAAGTCTCTTTAAAATCGAAAACACCATTATGTTTTACTTTTGCTCCAAGAATATTGTCTCGTTCTGCCATCTTTTTTGAAATCTTTTATAGGTTATATTGGAAAAACCCATTTAAATATCTTTTTATAAGGTTCTAAAGGCATGGGTTTTGTATGCTGGTGAATAACAATCTTTAAAAGTTAATAGCTACATAAATTTATGTAAAAATGGGCAAATCAACCGAACCAACTAATCTATTAACTAGAGTTATAAATGCAGATCCAACTGCTCCTTCAAGAATTGCAGAGCATCCTTATTTTAGAGAGCGAGCTAGAAGAAGATTTGGATATATTCGCTCTTTGAACACTCTTCCAAAAGTAGCACCCTCAAGAAAGCGAAGAGAACCTATTACTATTAGAGCAAAAGTTAGAAGGGCAGTTCAAGAAACAATTAAAGATATGAATACTTTTTATAGGGATTTTGATCTTGTAAGAAATATTGCCCCCGGGCTTAATCTTCGAAGACTCGAGAGACTTGATGCTTATAGAAGAATGGAACAGATTGCGGGAAGATATGATAATCCTGCACTTCAAAATAAACTAGACGAAGCAGAAGCTTATTTGAGAACAGGAAGATAAAGATAATAAATAAAAAAAGATGTCAAACGAAAAACAACCAATCTATATCATGCCGGAAAATGTGCAAAGAACAGTTGGCAGAGACGCGCAAAGAAATAATATTCTTGCTGCCAAAATAATTGCAGATACTGTTAAGACCACTCTGGGCCCAAAAGGAATGGATAAGATGCTTGTGGATAGTGTTGGAAACATTATTATTACAAATGACGGAGTTACTATACTTGAAGAAATGGAAATAGAGCATCCTGCTGCAAAAATGATGGTGGATATTGCTAAAACCCAAGAAAATGAGGTTGGAGATGGAACTACGACTGCTGTTTTGCTTGCAGGCAAACTGCTTGAAAATGCAGAGAAACTTTTGGATATGAAAATACATCCGACAGTTATAATTAAGGGATATAAATTAGCGACTGTCCAAGCAGAAAAAATTCTCGAAGAAATCGCTATTCCTGTTAACTATGATAGGGATGATATCTTAAGATATGTTGCTATGACTGCAATGACTGGCAAGGGTGCTGAAAATGATAAAGAAAAACTTGCAGATATAATTGTTAGAGCTATCAAAAGAGTTTCTAATCAAGCAAATAAAACTATTAATCTTGATGACATTAAAATTGAAAAGTCCAAAGGGCAAGCAATTGAAAACTCAGAACTAATTCAAGGACTTGTTATTGATAAAGAACGAGTAAATATTGAAATGCCAACCCTAGTTAATAGTGCAAAGATAGCTTTAGTTGATTTTGCTCTAGAAGTCCGCGGTCCAGAGGGTGAAACTAGAATTTCTATTACTAGTCCAGAACAATTACAAGGCTTTATGGACCGCGAAGAAAAAATGTTAAAAGAAATGACTAGTAAAATTCTTGCTTCAGGAGCCAATGTTGTTTTTTGCCAAAGAGGAATTGATGATTTAGCACAATATTACTTGGCTAAGCTTGGAATCTATGCTTGTCGCCGAGTTTCAAAAAGTGATATGGAAAAATTAGCAAGGGCAACAGGAGGCCATATTATAAGTAATATCAATGAACTTAATACTCAGGAGCTTGGAAAAGCCAGTATTGTTCGCGAAGTATCGCAAGGAGAAGATAAAATGACTTATATAGAAGGTTGCGAAAATCCTAGGGCAGTAACTATTTTAATTCGTGGTGGAACAGGACATGTTATTGATGAAATTGAGCGAGCTATTCGCGACGGACTTGGAGATATTTCAAGTGTATTAAAACAAGGAAAAATAGTTGCTGGTGCTGGTGCGATTGAAATCGAATTATCAAAAAAACTTCGCGAGTTTTCTTCAACCCTTAGTGGTAGAGAACAACTTGCTGTTGAAGAGTTTGCTAGGGCTTTAGAAAGCATACCAAGTGCTTTAGCTGAAAACGCCGGGCTTGACCCGATTGATATTATAACTGAGCTTAGGGCTAGACATGATAAAGGTGAGAGATATACTGGAATTAATTTACTTAGTAATAAGATTGAAAATGTCCTTGAAGCAGGAGTTATAGAGCCAATGAAAACTAAAACCCAAGCCTTATCGAGTGCTAGCGAGGTTGCAATGATGATTTTAAGAATAGATGATGTGCTTGCTGCTAACTCTAAACAAAATGGAAAAATAAATTCCATGCCTAATCTCAGCGAGGATTTTTAATATGCTTGAAGATAAATCTTTTGAACTTGCAGAATTCTTGCCAGGTATTTGTGAGAGATTAGTTAATCGTGTTGGTGATTTAGAAAGACATCCCGAGGTTTTAGAGCAATTAAAAACAATGTTTGCTTCTTTTCACATTCCTGGTTCTAGCTTTTTATTTTATTTACCTGAAAAACAAATTAGATTCGGTGGAGAACCAATTCAAGATTCAATAACTCCAGAGGCTTTGCTTGTGAATGCGCAAGCTTCTAAAAATTTAAGACATGGAGTAAGTTTTGCTAGAGCCATCTATCCTGGATTAAGGATATTCTCTGCTCCAGCTATAGTAAGAGATTTAACAACCCGAAGTGGATTAATGCTAGCTATGCAAGAGAGTGATTTTCCGCTAACAGTTATGTTTAAACATAGAATCTATGAAAGGAATGAAAATGAAAGATTATATTTGAGAACTAGCCCGGTTTTTATAGGATTTAATCCAAAACAGACTCCTGCCTTTGCTGATTTTGAAAATGCATGGACAAATTATTCTTTTTTTGTAGAAGATCCTTTAGAAACCCCTGGAAAACTATAACATAACAATTCCGTCTTTTGTTAAAGCTGTAAATCTAACTCCAACAGGCAAGCTTAGTAAAGCTGAAATTAAAGCCATATGCTCTTTTCCATCGCCACTTGCAATACTTAAAGCAACTTCTGTACCATTAATCTTTCCAGCAAGTTTTTGTTGAATCTCCTCTTTAAGTTCAGCAAGTCTTGAGGACTTGATTTCAATGAATTCATATTTAATCATTTCAGGCACTTGAAATTTACGTGCAAAATCATTTCCAATAAGAATTATTTTATCCCACTCGCCTTGCTTAATCAAACCGGCTACTTGTGCCCATGTTCCCTCGCCTGTAGATAATAATGCAACTAGTTCCATTTTATTAGGCTAAATTAAACTCCTCTTGTTTTAATCTATTAGCAAGCGCCCCATAAGAAGCCATATCGGGATAATAAAAAGAGCAAGCTATTCCTGTTAGCTCTGGGCCAAATTTATAAATTCCTTTATCAAAAACCAAACCCGAATTTGATATTTTAATTGTTAGTGGCGTAGGTTCTTTTATAACAATACCCCTCAATCCAACAATAGGATTTCTAGGATTACTCGAACCAGAAACATGATTTGCCCAAGCAATAACTTCGGGACCATTCATATCAAAAAAAATTTCTAAAGGAAGATTTATTTTTCCTCTTACTAGCCTCCTTGATTCAGGAACCTCTAAATCTATAAAACCTCTTATTCTTGCAAGTTCTCTATAAGTTAATGCTCGTGTCATGTTTTATATTGTTTCTTTGAAGCATAGAAACTTTCTTTTCTAAAGAAAATTTTTATATTTATAAGCATTTATGTTCTCGAGTTATTCTAAACTTCTTTCTTCTAAAGGTTTACCTTCCTGGGTTATGCCCAGTTTTCCTAATCTTAAACCCAATTCAGGTAACCTATCACAGGGAAGTTTTGTTGTAAACTGAATTTTTCTAATTGCTCTGTAAGCACAAGTTACCATATTCCTTCGCAATTTTGCACAAGAATCCATTACTAATCTTTTATATTCCTCCGGACTATAATCAGATTTTATCTTTTCACACACGCTACAAGCCATATCGAAAGCATTTTCAAGTAGAACCTGTATTTGTTTTTCTCCAAGGACTTTGGTTAACTCTGTTATTCTTTCTTCTGTAGTTGTTGCTAATTCAAAAGCATCTTTTTCTCTTGGTTTCGGGTAATATAAACCATGAATTCTCATTTCCAACCATTTGTCATCTATGGCTTGCTCCGTGGTTATTGCAAGGGCCATAGCCTCATAAGGTATTCCTCTTTCCTCGTGTTTTATTCTTGTATAATCCTTTAATCCCACTAAGTATTCTTTTTTTCTTGCTTCAAATAAATTTCTAACAGCATCAAAATACTCTAAAGGATCAGTAATTGTTGCTTGAAGTTGTAAAAAACTTGCTTCATGCTCTGCATGTCTTCTAGAATTGCCAATTACTTGTTTAACAACCTTGGAGCCCCAAATTAAAGTTAGAACTTCTTGTAAGTCTTGGGGTGTTCTCGCTCTATTAAAATGCTCTTCAAGTTTGGACATATTTCTTTTAGTTCAAACAAATATATAAACTTACTTATTTCTGCACTATTTATTTGAGTTTTTTAGAAGATCTTAAGGATGCGCCACCCTGCCCGGGCGCCACATTTTAATTACAGGCAATTCCCGGTTCATTCAAAAATGCGCCACCCGGGAATTGAACCCGGCTTTCATCGTTGGCAACGATGTGTTCTACCGATAAACTAGCAGCGCACTGCTAGTTTTAATTGACACTTAAGATTTAAAAACTCTTCCTTCTAAGTATTTTTATGTTTAAGGGCGCATAAGCTACAGAAAATATGATTTTCTGTCTGTCCAACTTCTAACTATTTTCGAAGAAGTTGTACATAGCGGTAAACTGACTCAACCGCTAGCTTTTAGATATGTTTATAAAATGTTAAAATTTATGTATTTTATGCGGGCGCATAAGCTAGCGGTAAACTGACTCGTTTACACCGAGTATTCGGAGGTTCAACTCCTCCTGTGCCCATTAGATAGGGGCGTGATTTAGTTAAATGGATTCACTCGCCTCCTGTGCCCATTTGTGTTGTTTCGTTTATCTAGAAAATATTATAAACTTAAAAAACAGATATTTCTCAGGAGGTGAAAAATGAAAAAAGTAATTGGGCCTGGATTGTTGTTGGGATTAATTATGCTTATTTTTAGCATGATTGTAAACTATTTGTTTATGCTAATTCCAAGCGTTAATGCTGATTATACTACAGAATTTATGAGAAGTTGGCAAGATCCGATAATGATGGCTTTCTTTGTATATCCGTTTATTCTGGGATTAGTTTTTGCATGGCTTTGGGCTAAAACAAAAACTAGCTTTAAAGGAAAAGGGATAATGAGGGGATGTTATTTTGGATGGCTATTATTTTTCTTGACTACTGTTCCAGGAATGTTTGCAACTTACACAAGTTTTAATCTTTCCTTCCTTACAATTTTAGGATGGACCGTCTCTGGATTAATAAACGCAAAGATAGCAGGATTTTTCTTAGTAAAGGCTAATCCTTAATTCTTTATTTTTCTTATTTCTTTATTTCTTATTTTTCTTTTTCTTATTTACTTGTCTAGCTTTTTATTGTTTTATCAAATGAAAGTTTTATAAAACACCTTGCATTTATTCTCAGATGAATAAAGAGAGGTCGAGAATGGTTGTTTTTTGGATTGTTATCTTATTTAGCCTTAGCTTTTTGGGGCTTGAGTATAATGCTAGGGTTGTACAAGATATTGAACAGACTACACTAGAACAGGATGTTTTTGAAAATATTGCTAAAGACCCAAATTATAAAATAGAAGTGGATTATGACTATATTGTAGCTTTTCTTGTTATTATACTACTCATGTTCACTTTTTTTGTAGCGAGAATTATAAATAAATTACAAAATACTTAAAATGGGCGCAAAAAAAAGAGTACAGAAGATTGCAGAGTATGTTATCTTAGTTTGCCCGCATTGCAAAAAAGGTACAAAAGCCCATGTTGATATTGAGAATTGTCCACAAAGTTATACTTGCCCTAAATGTAAGCAAGAAGTTAGAAAACCTGTTTCTGAGTGTTGTGTTATTTGTGCTTATTCTAAAAATGGCAAGCCCTGCCCAAGAACCCTGTATATGAAAGCAAAAGTAAAAAATCTTGAGATTAGAAATATATAACTAGATATTAGAAATGTTTAAATAAAAGTTATTCTTGGGTTTAGAATGAATATTGTTATTAATGGCGCAGAGGATGCTTATAAAACTTTGACTAAACCCCCAATTTTGCAAATGCCTGGTGCCATACCTAGAGAAGCTTGGCAACAAGAAGAAGACGAAGAAGGATCCCCCAAAGCATTTGGTTTTGGTTTTAGTTTTGGTCCTGCCGAATTGCCTGAACCTTTTGATTCTATTAATGTTAATTTTTCAAGAATACGGAACTATTATAAAATAACTGCCAGGTTAACATCAAGAGACGCTACTGCTTTTCATGGCAACTCTGCCTTTATTAAATATTTTTTTAAAAGAAAGGAAAGAATTTTTTTTCCAACCACGCCCAACTCAACAGGTTATGTTTTAAATAAACAAGGACAAGTTCAGATTGCTATAATGGATATGGGGGAGAATCTTGAACATAGAGTAATTGGCATGGGTTCTACTGGTTCAAATCCTTTGAAAATGGGAGATGAAATTGATTTTGGAATAAATCTTAAATTATTAGAAGCAACCACTGATTTATTTTTTAATGCGTGTATGCAAGCACAAGTAGCAGCAAAAAGAGTTAGAGCTTTGCCAAACATAGTCATAAACGTAAACCCTTAATAACCTTGAGATATTAATATTTATATGAGGGATCGAGGTCTTTTAGAATCTTCGTCAGGGCTTGAGGTTGTTGCTTCGCTATTTAGGGATTTAGGCAAAAGAATAATTATTCCAACAGCAATATTACTTGCTACTTATTTTATTTTAACAGAAGGTAATTCTTGTCCTAAACAGAGGGAATGGAAGTATTATGATCCTCCTTTAGAAATAAAGTATCAGGATTATTGCTAAAACTCTAGATTTAGTTAGATTTAAATATGCTTCAAAACACTTATTTATATAATTTATATCACCAAATTAAATAGAACTCAAATAATTATTGATTACAAAAATGGAACCTACAAAAAAAGACGATCTTTCTAATGAATTAAAAAGCCCTGCTATAAATTATGATCCAAACGCTCCCAAGATACCTGGAACACAGCTAGATGATAAAGCTAAGAAAGAAATAGATAAAACCAAAGAAAAACTTGAAGAATTCAAAAAAGCTGCTTTAAAAAAACATAATTTTATTCTTGGAATGGGAATTATACCCCCACAAGCAGCCGATAGATTTGATGAAGAACTTGCTTTAACTGAGGAGGAGAAGAAAACAAAACCAATGCATTTAACTGTAATTATTCCTGAAGATAATTTTAAACAGATTAATGAGATTAGAGCAGACCTGATAAAACAAGTTAAAGACCTTAAACCTACTGTTTGGCTTAATTTAATCACACCTGTTGACTTGTGGAACTATGCTCTGGATAGCAAATGGGATTTAGTTGAAGCAATTGGGATGAGTTACCCTCTATATGATAAAGGTATCTTCGGAGCACTTCGGGTTGCACAAATACACAAAAGTCTTGTTCTTAGAAAATTTGAGAAATATATTTATAGTTATGTTATTGGTGGCTCGCTTGTTAGAGGCGAGGCTAAAGATACTAGTGACGTTGATGTTTTTATTATAATTGATGATACTGATGTAAAAAGAATGTCTCGATTAGAGTTAAAAGAGAAGCTTAGGGGTATTATTTATCAATATGTTGCTGAAGCCGGCGAATTAGCAGGAGTAAAAAATAAATTATCACCTCAGGTTTATTTGCTGACTGAGTTCTGGGAAGATGTTAAAGATGCTAGCCCTGTTATATTCACTTTTATTAGAGATGGAATACCTCTTTATGACCGCGGAGGATTCTTGCCTTGGAAGCTTTTATTAAAAATGGGTAAAATCAAACCTAGCCCTGAAGCTATTGATAGATTTATGAGCATGGGCGACAAAACCAAGGAGATTATTAAACAAAGATTAATGGATATTGTTTTAAATGATTTGTATTGGAGCATTATCACCCCCACTCAAGCAGTTTTAATGCTATATGGAATTCCACCCCCAAATGTTTATGAGACTGTTAAAGAAGTAAAGAGAATCCTTGTAGATCAAGAGAAGATGATGGAAAAGAAATACCTTGATATCTTAGATAAAATTGCTATTCAATATTACAAAGGTTTTGAGCACGGCAAAATTAAAGAAGTTTCTGGAAAAGAAGTTGATGAATTAATGAAAGACGCGGAAGAATACACTAAAAAACTTAAGGAAGTTGCTACTGAAATCGAGAAGAGAAGTCAGGAGAGAACACTTCAAGAAACCTATGATAATGTTTTTAAGATAATGAAGGGGTTATTTGGAAATAAAAGAGAAGAAGAGCTTATAAAAGACTTTGAAAAAGAAATTATTAAAAAAGGAAGAGCAGAACCAAGGCATTTGCAAGTGTTACAAGAATTAATTGATACTAAAAAGAAATATGCTAGCAAGAAAAAACCTACTAAGTATGAAATTGAAGATGTTAGAAAGAATGTTTCTAGTTTAATTAACAGACTAGTTGAATACGGACAGAGATGTGAGATAGCTGAAATAAGTAAGATAGAATTACACTTATTTTATGATAAAGGCAAGCATGCTGATGTATTCTTAACTAACCCTGTTTTTGTGTTTGCAGATAATAAAATATTAAAAATTAAGGGAAATAAACTTGAGGAGTCTAATCAACAGGAGTTGGAAGGAGTATTATATAGTCAAAAAAAGACCCCTTCAAAATTAAGTTCAAACGACTTAGAAGTTCTTAGAAAAGAGTTCGGTGATTTTGAGATAAGTTCTTAATAGAATTGAGTATTCAGAGATTTCGGAAGCTTTAAAAAATTTATATGAAATTTTTAGTGCTTCCTCATAACATTCGGAAGCTTTAAAAACCTATTTTTATACAACATCCTATGGCAAAAGGAACAGTTATTCAGTTTAGAAGAGGGAAACAACACTATCATCCTAGACACTTCATTCTTGATTTTGGATGCAAAACTAAAGAAGAAGCTCAAAAATTAGTGGGCAAAGAAGTAAAATGGAGAAGCCCTGCTGGAAAAATACTTGCGGGAAAAGTATCTTCAAGTCACGGAAATAAAGGAATGGTTCGAGCTATTTTTGAGAAAGGTTTACCTGGACAAGCAATAGCAACCGAGATTGAAATAAAGTAAATAATTCAAAGAATAATTAAAATAAAAACATAAAATGGTATTAAGAAAAGCATTAGCATATTCAAAGAAACACAGAACAGCATTTACTCGAAAGTCTAAAAAAGTTAAGCACCTTAATTATATTAAAGTAGTTCCTAACCAAAAAGTAACTAAATTTAATATGGCTGATGTTGCTGGTTTCGAAAAAGGGAAATATAAAAATTTTATTACTATTTATACAACAATCCACGTTCAAATACGCGATTTGGCTTTAGAAGCTGCAAGACAGTTTATCCATAACCAATTAGGAAAAAAACTTGGAAATGATTATTATTTTGCTTGCAAACCTTATCCGCACCAAATATTGAGAGATAACAAAACTTTCTCGGGTGGTTCAAAAGGAGAAAGAGTCCAGTCTGGTATGAGCCACTCTTTTGGAACAAGTACAGGAAGAGCAGCTTACATAAAAATGGGCGAGCCAATTTATGTTATAGGATACAATGATAAAAAGAGCACAGAATTCATTAGAAATTTATGCAAGAGTGCTAGTTCTAAACTTCCTTGCAAAACAAAAATAGTTTATGAAGAAGTTCAATAAATAATTATTATTTACTTTTTTCTATCTTTTTTTATCTTTATCCAAACCAGCCATAACTACTAAATCTGCTGGAGCGTTCTTGACTCTGGGTTCTTTAACCCCTCTGGCTCCCCTATTAGTGGCTTGATTTTCTTCATCTTCTTTTAAATCTCGGCCATAATTTGTTTTACGACTTAGGTCTAATTCAAATCCAAGAGAATGTTCATAATCTCGAAATGCCATTTTTAATAAGGATTCCCAAAGTTTTTAAGCATTTGGATATCTATATAATTATGAGTAAATTAATAGAACTAAAAAAAGAGCTAGAGCAACTCGCGAATCCTGAAAAAGCCAAACTCTTGCAGGGCTTTTTTAAAACAGGCAAAGGAGAGTATGGTGAGGGAGATGTTTTTTTAGGTATAGTTGTCCCAATACAAAGAGAGCTTGTAAAAAAATATTGGAATCTTTTGAGCTTAAAAGATATACAAAAAATGCTTGATAGCAAAATTCACGAATATCGGCTTGTGGGTTTGCTGATTCTTGTTAAAAAATTTGAGAAAAATAAAGAAGATAAAGAACAACAAAAAGAAATTTATGAATTTTATTTAGAAAATGCAGAACGAGGTAATATAAATAATTGGGATTTGGTTGATTTGAGTGCGCCGAGGGTTGTTGGAAACTACCTATATCATAATCCTCAAGAAAAACTAATTCTTTATGATTTTGCTAAATCGCAAGATTTATGGAGAAAAAGAATAGCTATACTTGCTTGTTTCTGGTTTATAAGAGAAAAGGATTTTAAGGATGCAATTAAAATAAGTGAGATTCTTCTTTCTGATTTGCATGATTTAATTCACAAGGCTGTTGGTTGGATGCTTCGAGAGATTGGAAAGAAAAACGAGAAAATTCTTGTTGGTTTTTTAGATAAATATTGCAAGCAAATGCCTAGGACAATGCTACGTTACTCTATTGAAAAATTTTCTGAAGAAAAAAGAAAATATTATCTAAATCGCAAGTAATTTGGGTTTTCTATAAGCCATTAACCTCATTTCTTCTCTACAAGCTAAACAAGGCCGAGGCATATGCTTGACACTTGCCAAATCTAGGTCTAATTCTGATAAATCTCTTGGAAAATCTTGATTAGCTACAGAAGGATCTATTGCTACTCCTAATCTATGTTCTCCTTGTTCTCCTTGTTTTGCTTGATAAGCCATGAATAGGGTTTCTTTATTGGGCTTATAATTCTTTCGGTTTGATTAATAACATTTATAAAAAGAGTTTTCTTAAATGCATTAGATTAAAAGAGGATGGCAATAAAAAAGAAAATAGAGGTTCCTAGCGAGCAATATATTCGTTGGCTTTCTGAACTTTCTAAGGATTCGGGCGCAATTGTTGGTGGCAAGGGGGCTAATTTAGCAGAAATGTATAATGCAAGATTTCCTGTTCCCCCTGCTTTTTGTGTGACTGCTCAGGCTTTTGACATCTTTCTAAAGAAAGCTGGATTGAAAGATAAAATTGTCGAATTAATAAATAAAACTAATGTGGATAATACAGAAGAGCTAGAAAAAAATTCTGCCAAAATTCGAGAACTTGTTGCTAATGCTGATATGCCCGAGGATATGCAACAGGAGATAGAAGAAGCTTATAATTTACTTGGTTCGGATAATAAAGACGAATTTGACAGCAAAAGTAAAGAAATGGTTTTTGTAGCTGTTCGTTCAAGCGCAACTACAGAGGATTTGGCAGGAGCAAGTTTCGCAGGCCAACAAGAAACCTTTACTAATGTTAAGGGTAATAAAGAATTAATAAAAGCAGTGAGAAAATGTTTTGCTTCGCTTTATACTGCGCGAGCGGTTTATTATAGGCATAAGAAAGGTTTTGATAAAGCTAATGCTTTGCTTTCGGTTGTAGTTCAAAAAATGGTTAATTCTGATAGGTCTGGAGTTATGTTTACTAAAAATCCAACTAATGCAGATAACGAGATTATTATAGAAGCTGTTTTTGGGCTTGGAGAAGGAATTGTTTCGGGTAAAATTCTCCCTGATCATTATGTTCTCAATGACGATTTAGAATTAAAAGAGAAGAGGATTGCGGATAAAAAGGTTAAAATGATTAAAGAAGAAAATGGAAATGGAATTACTGTCAAACTGGATAAAGAAGAAAGCAAAAAACAAGTTCTTACTTTGCAAGAGATATCTACGCTTGGAAGTTTAGGGCAAAGAATTGAAAATCACTATAAGCACCCCCAAGATATTGAGTTTGCAGTTGAAAATGGCAAGGTTTACATTGTCCAATCAAGACCAATAACTACTCTTGAGCAAGCTAAACTCGAGAAAGAGAAAAATAATGAGAAGGTTACTGGAAATGTATTATTAACAGGACTTCCAGCTTCGCCTGGAATGGGTTTTGGAAAAGTAAAAATTGTTTTAGATATGAAGGATCTTGGAAAGGTTCAGAAGGGCGATATTTTAGTTACTAAAATGACTAATCCCGATATGGTTGTTACCATGCAAAGAGCAACAGGGGTAATCACCGACGAGGGCGGAGCAACCTCGCATGCTGCAATAGTAAGTCGTGAAATGGGAATTCCTTGCGTTGTTGGAACAGAAAAAGCAACCGAAACACTTAAGGATGGACAAGAAATCACAGTAGATGGAACTAATGGCAAAGTTTATTCTGGAAAACCTAAAAAAATTGAACTTATTGAGAAAAAAGAGATACAACAAATAGTTAAGACTAAGACGAAAATAAAAGTAATGGTAGATTTGCCACATTTTGCTGAGAGAGCAGCCAAATCAGGATGTGAAGCAGTAGGTTTAATGAGACTTGAGGGTATTATTGCAGAGTCAGGCAAACACCCACTTGGGTTTTTAAAAGAAAATAAGTGTGATGAGTATAGTTTAATAATTGAAAAGGGCATTCGAGAAATATCTAAGCACTTTAAGGAAGTTTGGATTAGAACAAGTGATATAAGAAGCGACGAATATAAAAATTTAAAAGGAGCACCAAAAGAACTTGAATTAAATCCCATGCTTGGTTTTCATGGCATTAGGTTTAGTTTAAAGAATCCTGAAATATTTGAAGCAGAGCTTCAGGCTATTGCAAATGTTGCTTCTGAGAATCCTGAAAAGAGATTTGGAGTAATGTTTCCTCAAATAATTTCTATTCAAGAGGTTGAAGAAGCTTACAAGATTTTTAAAAAATATCAGAAGAAGAATATGATTATTGGAGCAATGATTGAAACACCTGCTGCTGTTCAAATAATCAAGGAGATATGTAAATATATCAAGTTTATTAGTTTTGGAACAAATGACTTAACTCAATATACGCTTGCTGTTGACCGCGGTAATAGTGAATGTCAATACTTGTATAATGAAATGCATCCTGCTATACTCTCGCAACTTAAAAAAGTTATAATGGTTTGTAAAGAATACAAAGTCGAGTCTAGCATTTGTGGACAGGCTGGCTCGAAAAAAGAGATGGTTGAATTCTTAGTAAAGCAAGGAATAGACAGCATTAGTGTTAATGCTGATGTTGCGCGAGATATAAGTTTATTTGTACAAGAACTTGAATCTAATCGTATCATCGAAAAGGATTTAAACTCAAATAATAGTAATAAAAATATGGCAAAAAGCAAAATACTTCCAATTGATGATACTCGAGAGATTGAAAAGGATATAGACGAAAAAAAAGGGCAAGTATTAAAAGAAAAAGTAAAAAAAGAAAATAAAAACAAGGATACTACTGAAATAGTTAAAGAAACTCCCAAGGATAAAGAAGAAAAAAAGAGCGAAGAATTTCCTGAATTTGAGATAGGTTTTGATCCTTTCCAGCAACAATAGTTAAAATAAGATTTAAAATTATTCTATGCGTGTTAAGAAGTTTGTTATTGATTTAATAAAGCCCTCTCTATCCATTCCAAGTTTACAGAACATTCGGTTAACTCCTTGTGGCTTTTTTATTTCACCATAGCCTGAAACCATTATAATTGGGGTATTGGGTTTTATTTCTCTTGATAATCTGACTATATCTTCTCCAGAATGCATTGCTGTTCCAGGTAATTCCCTATCCACAATGAGCAGTTCATAATGTTGATTTGAGCTTATATATTGCTCTGCTTGAACTTGGTCACGAATAGTATAAACTTCTAAACCACGATACATTAAATCTTCTAATGCATAAAGAGGCAAGGTGTTCATATCATCTTCTACTATTAATAATCTTTTTCCTGAAAAAAA
>VGKO01000001.1 GCA_016867035.1 Candidatus Pacearchaeota archaeon | reverse complement strand
CCTGCCTTATGTCCCAAATACTCGGATGATGCAAAAAAAGAAGAGCATCTCTTGCATCATCGTCAACAATAGCTTGTAAAACTTTTTCTTCTGGAAAGACAGCACAATAAACCTTATTAATTGTTCTGGCAAAATCACATACTAACCCCATACTTCTTGTTTTAAAGTTATCACAAAGAAAATCTTCCACTTCTTGCATGTGGGGTGCCCAATCATCGTCCATCTCAGGAGTTATGAAGTCCTTTTCAAGTTGTGCATAAAGTTTTTTTGCTTGCATAGAAGTAAAAACAAATCTTGAATTAAAAACCTTTCTAAAATTACATCCTCAACTGCTTTAAGCAGAATTCTTTGAGCTTGCGGGCATCTTCATGGCGGGGGCTTTTCTCGATTATCTTGCTAAGATAACGGTTAGCTTCTTCCCATTTTCTTAGGCTTAAACTTAATTTGGCTTTTGTGAGCCATAAATCAATTATTCCTGGAGTAAATTCATCTAAAGTTGCTAGCAAATCTTTCATCAACATATCTGCTTCAGGAATTTTCTTTTGTTCTATTAAGAATTCTATTTTATTTCTCGCTAAACTCTTACCTGCTTCATCATAAACTTTCATAACCAAATCAAGTCTTTGAGCTTGCTTAAGAATCTTGATTAATTCATATTTTTTAGAAGCATCATAATCAACAGGATTATATTGAGTTGGCCACAACTCAAAGATTTTATCATAATCTCCCATTTTTTTATAGCACTCGAGGATTTTTTTATTAATATGGGCATAAGCTTTTACAGGCTTATCGTTATAAATAACTAGAATAATTTTTTGATATTCTTGAATCGCGCTCGAGTAATCGCCTTTAGCCTCAAATTCTTCAGCTTTTCCTATGTAATCAACATCAAAAGCATTAACTTCTTTTTTCTTGAATAAACCAAACACCATAACTAACTAATTTTTTATTAGTTTAAAAACTTAATTCGTTTGGAAAATATATAATTTTTCTTGAGATATTACTGGAGAGTAAAACTAGACTTAATTTTCTAGAATTAGTTTCTTATTATAGGGTGCAGGAATATAACTTATAATTGGGGCAGATTGTCCGGGCAAATAAATGCTATATGCTACTAGTGCCCAATTAGGGCCATATTGAATGCTCATAGAGGCCTTCAAATTGCTTGCTTCTGAATCTTTTAATAATGGAAAATAGGAGGAAGCATTGAAAAATTCTACCCCCACTATTTGACCATCAAAGCCATAATCTACTACAAAATTCCCATTAGGTAGTTCTAAGTCCAGACTAAATTTGACTTTTTTTCCTTCTTTGATAAGCGAGATGATGTCTTCTTGCTTATCGTAATTTACAATGATATTTTCTTTTGCCATTTTTTCTCCATCTTCTTACTAGTTTTAATAACGTTGATTACCTTTAAAACACTTTCCATGTAAACTGCTATAATAACTAAAGTATACTTGCTACTAAGGCTATAATAAAGTTTAAATCTCTCTTCTTCCTTACCTTCAAAAGTTGCTTTTTCAGATTTTACATTCAATAAATCCTTATTATTAATTAATAATGAACGAATTATGTCTTCTTCTATTCCTCTTTCTAGAATCCTTTTCTGACAATATGGGCTGAGAAAAATATTTTCTGGCTTATACTCTTTATTCTTTTTTTGAACCCACTCTAATAAATCCATATTTAGAATGGGGCTTCAAAAGTATATAAATTTTCCTTGTAAATTGTCGTAATTAATTAGTTTAAAAACAGGTTTTTATAGTTGTTTTGTCTTAAAAACATATGAAAAGTAAAAAATGCAAGAGAAGTATGAAAAACGAAACAACATTTATCGAGATATTTGGAGCTAATCCTGTAATGAAAGTCTTGGATTTTCTTATAAGCTTTCAATTATTTGATTATCCTCTAACTGAAATTGCAAAAAATTCAGGAGTAAGTTATTCTACTCTTCAAACTTTTTGGAGCAATCTTGAAAGAAACAATATTGTGGTAAAGACCAGAAGAGTTGGTAAATCTGACTTATACAAACTCAACACAAAAAACCCTGCTGTTCAACAATTAATAAAACTTGATTGGAATCTTACTAAAGGTGCAGAGCAAGAAGAAGTTTTGGCTTCTTAAACTTAGCTAACCAAAGTGCAAGCTAAAAACTTAGAAATTGATTTGGGTAATACTAAACTCCATGCTAACCTGAAAAAGGGGCTAAAAATACGCTTTTTTGAGTGAAAACCCGAGTTGTGACAAGGTGTATTGTTACGACTATTTTGCCTTTATTTTGTTTTTTGGGGCAATTTTAGCGATCTAAAGGAACATCTGACTCAAAGTGTTCGCCCGGACCATCATTTTGTAACCATCTACCTTCATCTTTTGCACCCGGGCCATCTGGGACTAGGGCTTGCTTGCCCCTAGGTGAGCTTTGTGCACGGGCAGATCTTACTGGACCTGTTAATCTGAATTCACCATAAACTAAGATATCCAAGCTAGTATCTGGGCCGACTTCAAAACCTTCCCAACCTGAGTAAATTTTGAACATTTCTTCTGGCGACTCGAAAGTTTCGTGACCGGCCCAATCTCTTGCATCGAGTTGTCTGAAAGCTTTTCGATATTTTGCCAGTAAAACCGCTTGAGCAAATTCAACCTCATCAACATAACATAAAGATAAGGGGTCGCCCGGATTATATCTTTCCCCACCAGTTACTCTAAAGGTTTTATTCTTTTCTCCGGTAAATAAGGTTGGCGGGAAAGGCGGGGCAAATAATAACTTCTTTCTTTCTATCATCTTTGCATCCTCGAATTAAACTCTGTTCCGACAGCACAAAAAATACCATAGCATGCTCCCGCTATTGCTCCGGGGACATTATAAATTAAAGCTCCTGCTCCGGCGAGAGAACAAACTACTATACCGCCCACTACTAATTTGCCTGCTCGGCTCATTGTTCTCCACTGTTCAGGTAAATCTTGAGGTTCTAAGACTACTGATTGTTCTAAATCTTCACTCATAAAAATAAAATTAAACTTGGGTTTTTAAGAATTGTGGTACTCACAAGTATTATCTAATAAAATAACTCGGGTAAAAGGAGTTAAATTATATTAATTGTAAAATACCCCATATTATGAGGTATAAACCAAGGGCTACTCTAAGCAGCTTCGGAAAAATCAAGACTAAAAGCCCGAACAAAATTGCCAGAATAGCTGAAATTGCTATTAGTAATGCCATTTTTTATTAAATAAACTAGGAGATTAAAGTTTATATATCTTATTAGAACAAAAATCCTTCGGATTTTTGACAAAATGCCGCGAAAGCGGCTTTGTTTCTTTAGACCTTGGGCGCGATTATGCACTTAGGTAAGCTTAGTTAAATAAGAAGATATGAGATTTTTAGATGAAAAAATAAAAAAAGAAGGAGAAGAAATTAAATAAAAAAATAAAATTTAGTTATTTTTTAACTAGAGCGCCAATAATTCCTAGGATAGTTAATACTACAACCACCCAACCTGCTATCACATTTAGAGCACCTACATAAGGAACTACTAAAGTTCCATTTACGAGTGCTAAACCTACAGCCAGAGAAACTATTACTCCAGAGATCCAAATTGCTAAAGCAACTAGAACCCCCAGCACTGATTTTTTTGCCATTATAAACCTCCTTTCAAGATTAATAAGTAAGGGTATTTTTTAAACATTTTGGTTATAAAAAAGTTGAAAATTTTTAATAAATTTCATTAAAATATTCATTTTGTACTGCTCGGGAGGGGGTTATTGAATATTCTTTATTTTGGGCTAAAAAGTTAGCATAAACAGCATTTTATCGACGATAAAATGGGCTGTTTAGAGGTGTTTAAACAGCCGTTTATACTTTATTTTTAGCTGTTTAAACGGGTGTTTATTAGAGCAAAAGATTTATAAAGACGTGATTAGGATATATTATTATGTTTGGTTGGATGTTTAAAAAAGTTAAAAAAGATGAATTTGATACTCATAAACAGGCTGTTCAAACAGCCTTAAACGATGTAAAGCAAGACTTTGCACATGTAAGTAAATGGATTAAACACCTTGATCAACAGGATTCTAGCATAAAAAAGGAGTTTAATGAGATAAAAGACGATTTGACGACTATAAGACAAGAGCTTGAAGAAATAAAAGAGATGTTTGGAAATTCAGAAAGGGAAGAAAATGTGTTGGTGCTTAAACAGCGGCAAACAGCCAAACATAAACAAACAGCCGATTATGATGTTCAAACAGCTGTTCAAACAACCGTTCAAGCAGCATTTTTTAATAAACTTTCTATATCTGAAAAAGCAATTGTGATGATTTTAGTGAATTCTGATATGAAATTAAGTTATGAAGATTTGGGGGCTATGACTGGAAAAGATAGTACAACCATAAGAGGTCAAATAAATGCAATAAGACAGAAATGTCCAGGCATAATTGAAGAGCAAATAGAGAAAAACAACAAGAAAAGACTGTTTATCCCTGAAAAAATAAAGGGAATCCTGCTAAAAAAGGTAAAAGTGAGGCAAAAACCTGTTAAAATAGGCGAAATAGAGGAAAATTAGGCCAAAAAAGCGGAAAAGTGAGAGTTAGTTAAAGGCTCAATAGGGGGAAAATACCTTATTTTGCCCTAAAAAAGAGGGAAAAACACATAAAATAGTGGAAAAGTGAGAGTTAGGAAATAAGGAAAATAAGCCCAAAACCCAAAGAACAAGGGCAAAAGGCAATTTTCAGTAAGAAAAGAAGAGAAAAAAGAAGAAATCAGGGAAAAGTTAGTGTAAGAAAGTAAGAGGAAGTAAAATAAAAGAAAATTAAGGTAAAAAGGAAGTCATAGTCAAAGTTGCTTAAATTAGGCATTTTAGGACTTAAAGTAAGCAAAAAAAGAGGAATAGAAAATCATAGCTAGAATTAGCTTTAGTTGTAATTCGTTACAACGAAAATGTCTAAAAATCAAGCTATCAATAGAAAAATGAGGATTTAAGGACTTAAAAGGCTTAAATCTGAGGATTATAACCAATAAAATTAGAGAAAAAGAAGAGAATTAGAGTTCTCTTAGTTTGATTATAGTATCTAGTGTAGCAATTTTCTTAAGTTCTTGAGAGATATTTAGGAGAATCTTCTTGTTATTTACTTTATTTTTAAGGATTGGGACACCCTTAGAAATAAGGCGCTGGATATAATCCCTAATAGAACTAGAGGAAAGCTTTAATTTTACTGCAATTTGCTCATATTCGACTCCTTCTGGGAAGGTTTGCTCAAGTTCATACAGCGTCGAGAAAACGCTCATTTCCTGGTTAGTAATGACCTTAAACTTAAGGCGAATCTCTTTTCGGAGATTGTCAAGTGAATTAAGTATTTCGGTGGCGTTCAAAATTTGCTCTTTGAGACTAATTTTAGAGGAATTATCTGTTGGATTATCTGTCTGTTGGTTGGTTTGTCTGTCTGTTGGAACCCCTCTATTTCCACTGGAAAACCCTAAATTTGGGTATTTTAACCCCCCTATTTCCTGTGGATGTGTTGGATTATGTGTTGGACTGTTAGTTGGTGTTGGGTATAAAGGGTGATGTGTTGGATTATCTGTTGAAGAAAAACTTGTTTTTAAAGAGGTAATTTGTTTAAGTTTAATAGAATTTAATTCATTATCAAGCCTAGTTAAAGTATTTTTTATAGAGATTACTTCCTCTTTTAAAGAGAATAAGTCGTTACTTAAATTAAAAATGTCTTCTTTAACTCTTTCAAAAGCTTCTCGAATATACTCTTTTTCAGGCTCTTTTTTCTGATTGAACATTGTGAAAAAAGTACGGTTAGTTATATAAATATATATCTAATAAAAAAGATATATTACAATAAAATTTTATTTAAAAGGCATAAGAACTAAGTTTTTTTATGGTTGAAGATAATATGCCCCCTGGCTTAGAAACAGCGGCATTAAAAGATCCCGAAGAGCAACCAAAAAGGCCACAACGTCCTGGCATACTTGCAGTTCAAGAAGGACAATTTTATGTAGACCGATTGCCGAATTGTACGGATTTATGGATTCCGGCGGAAGTTCTTGAAAAACTAGGGGAACAACGAGTAGTAGATTTAGCTACTGGAATTTATCAGCAAGAATTCATAAGACCTAAAATTAGATTATTAACCACAAAAGAAGGTTATCACTTTTTGTTTTTACCCTGCTCCAGAGATCCTGCACATATTGAATGGAATCACCCCGGAAGTGAAGAAAATCCGAGGTATGACTTGCCAGATATACTTGTAGAAAAATTAAGAGAGGCTATTGGTTTAACTTCTGCTGGTACACCTTAAAGGCTTCGGGGGTTAATTGCCATCTAACCCTTCTTATAAAATTTAAACCTTTTTCATTCTTTTTTATAGCGACTATAAGGTTCTTGTCCTTTAAATCATAAAGCAAGGTTTTGATAAACTCTTCATCACGAGCGATTTCTTTAGCTACTTCTGCTGTAAAAAGCTGCTTTGGAAAACTATGAAATAATAAACTCAAAACCTGTTCAGAAATTTTATCTCTTTTTTCTTTACTTAATTTCATTTCAAATTGAAAAAACCGAATAACTTTTTAAATATATGCCTGGTGATATAAAAGAATTTAAACTTGGAAAAATAAGAAAAGAGATGTTCACACGCCAATATCATCTGTTCGAATTAATTGAAGGAAAACCTGTTAGAATGGGATTCCCTAATGCAACAAGAACCTGTAATCTTCGATTTCTTCCTAAGGTTGGAGAGTTGGAATTAATTAGAATTGATAATGATGGGGATCATAAGCATTATGCCTGCAAGATCAAACTAGTCAGATTCAATGGAGTTTATATTGATCCTCAGGGATTTGAAATACCTTGTAATTGTTATGATGAAGCCATGAGAGAACTGAAGCAACAAAGAGAAAAGGATAGAGGAAATCCAGATTAAGTAGAAAAGTATAAAAACTGATGAAAGGGTAAATGGTTTATCACTAGTTACTAAGGGCTCTTGTTAAAAGTTATTTCTAGAATTACATAAAACTAAATAAAAATACAGGACAAAAAAGTTCAAAATGACAAAAATAAGTCAAGCAAAAGAAAGAGCAAAGGAAGAGATAATAGCTGTGCTTCACCCTCTTGTTAAGGAATGGTTTTTTAGCAAGTTTGAAGATTTCAGTCTGCCTCAGAAATATGGTGTTATGAATGTTTGGGAGAGAAAAAATACCCTAATTAGCGCCCCTACGGGCGGAACCAAAACTCTGACAAGTTTTCTTTCAATAATAAACTATCTTATCATCCTAGCAGAGAAAAAGCAACTTGAAGACAAAGTTTATGCAATTTATTGCTCTCCTTTAAAGGCACTGAGTAATGATATTCATAAAAATTTATTAGAACCTTTAGAAGAAATTAGAAAAATCGCGGAAAAAAAGGATATAAAACTACAGGAAATAAGAGTTGCCCTTAGAACAGGGGATACTGAAGCTAAAGAAAGAGCAAAACAAGCCAAAAAAATACCCCATATACTTATAACTACTCCTGAAAGCTTGACAATTGTTTTAACGAGCCCGAAATTCGTGGAAAATCTTAAGGCAGTTGAATTCTGCATTATTGATGAAATTCACGCGATGGACAATAAAAGGGGGACTTACTTAAGCCTAACTTTAGAAAGACTGAATTCTATGAGTGCTATTTGGCCTGTAAAAATAGGATTAAGTGCTACCATAGAGCCTTTGGAAGAAGTTGCTAGATTTTTGGTTGGTGAAAGCCACGAAAGAGAAGTAGAAATTGCAAACGTGCAGTTTAGTAAAAAAATAGATATTGCTGTTTTAACTCCTGTTAATAATTTAGTTGAAGATCGCAACTTGAATCATGAAATGTATCAATTACTAAACAAGCTGATAAAAGAACACAAAACAACCCTAATATTTACCAATACAAGAAGTGCTACTGAAAGAGTGGTTCATAATCTCAAGGAAAAATTCCCCACGGAATATGGCGAGGATATTGCTGCACATCATTCAAGTTTAGCTAAAACCCATAGATTTAACATAGAAGAAAGGCTTAGGGACGGCAAGCTCAGAGTAGTAGTGTGCTCTACTTCTTTAGAACTAGGAATTGATATTGGTTATATTGATTTAGTTATTATGCTTGGTTCTCCAAAATCAAGTGCGAGAGCAATTCAGAGACTGGGAAGAGCAGGACATAGATTACATGAAACAATAAAAGGAAGGTTTTTAGTAATGGACAGAGATGATTTAGTAGAGTGTAGTGTTATTCAAAAAGAAATTATAGAACACAAAATCAACAAAGTTAATTTTCCAAAAAGTTGTTTAGATGTTTTATCACAGCAAATATTTGGTATGGCTATAAGTCGGGTCTGGAAGTCTGAGGAAATGTTAGATACAATAAGAAAAAGTTATTGTTACAAAGATTTGAGTAAAGAAGATTTCATGAGTGTCATAAGTTATCTTTCTGGAGAATATGGACTAGAGAATAATAATGTCTACGCAAAAATATGGTATGATAAAACTACCAAAGAAATAGGAAAGAGAGGCAAGCTTGCGAGAGTAATATTTATGACTAATCTCGGAACAATTCCTGATGAAAGTTTTATTGAAGTTAAGCTCGCGCCTTCAGGAGAACATATAGGAGTAATAGATGAGGGTTTCTTGGAAAGAATGAAAAAAGGAGATGTCTTTGTTTTGGGAGGTTCAAAGTATATCTACTTATACACTAGAGGTATGAATCTCTATGTAAGGGGTACGGTAGATAGGCCGCCCACAATTCCTAGCTGGTTCTCTGAAACTTTACCATTAAGTTTTGATTCTGCATTGGAGATAAACAGGTTTAGACAATTGATTCTAGAAAAATTTGAATCAAAACAAAATAAAAAGGAGATTTTAGAATTTATTTCCTCACATTTGCACATACCTGAAGAGGGAAGTCAAGCAATTTACAGTTATTTTTTAGAGCAATATGAGTATTCAAGCATTCCTAATACAAAATTAATAACAATTGAGAATTATAAAGCAGAAAAAAATTATATTATTGTGAATAGTATGTATGGTCGTAGAGTAAACGATGCGCTTTCAAGGGCATTGGGCTATGTTATGGGCCATTATGGAAATAGGGATATAGAAATGGGTATAAGTGATAATGGATTTTACTTTGCAGGAGAAAGATTAGATATTGAAAAAGCGATAAAAGAATTAAAGCCAGAAGATTTAAAGACAATATTAGAAGAAGCAGTTAATAAAACAGATATTCTTGCTAGAAGATTTCGACATTGTGCTTCAAGAAGTTTGATGATATTAAGAAATTATAAAGGAATTAATAGAAGCGTGGGAAAACAACAAATAAAATCCCACTTCCTTTTAGCAAGTGTAAAAAAGATAAGTAAAGATTTTCCAATACTAAAGGAAGCCAAACGCGAAGTTCTAGAAGACTTGATGGATATAAAAAATGCTAAACAAGTTTTAGAATGGATAAGAGAGGGAAAAATAAAAATAAAGCAAATGAAATCCCGGCTCCCTAGTCCTTTTGCCTTAAACATGGTTTTACAGGGACATACTGACTTTTTGAGAATAGAAGATAAACAAGATTTTTTAAAAAGAATGCACGAATTGCACCTAAGCGAAATTAAGAGTAGAAAATAGATGCTAGATAGTATTTGAAAATCTTTGGATAAACTTTTATTAGAAAGGGTTTTAAGCTAATAAAACATGAAGATTTATGAAAAAAATAAAAGAAGTGCTCGTGGGTTCTTTATATTTTTTAGGATATCTCCTCTCTCCTGTTTCCTGGTGGAACAATTTATTAATTAATGCGCCCCTGGCTTATTTATTTGCGTTTTTAGTTGCTATAGCCAAATATGACCCAAATCTATTCAATTTGTGCTTTGTTGGATTTTATTTTTTACTAAATATTGGGGGTTTGCTAATACTCAAGTATTCTATCAATACCCCTTTACAACAAGTTTATGGCTGGAAAAAAGAAAGTATTGTAATGGGTTTGGTCTGGGTAGTAATTTATAGTATTATAATCATAGTTCTATTATACTTGGATATTATAAGAATTCCTTATGAGTATTTTAGATAAAAATTATTATACTCAAGATTGATAATGATTATAAGCTGGTTTTTTGATTAATTTTTATGGAAGCTAGAAACGAGGGCTTGTGCGAAAGATGGCTAAAGATATTTGAAATAGATGTTAGAAAAATAAGGGGAATTCTGGAGAGATTAGCAAGAACGTGAGAAGAGCAAAAAGGAATGCAACCCGAATTAACTTATGATTGTTATATAAGGCATGCTGAAGCAGCTGGAAATACTAATGCCTTGTGTTTGACTTGCTCGAGATACGATGGGTGCAGAACTTATCTTGAAGCAGTTAAATTAAAACCGCCTGTTAAATCAAGGTAGGTTTTGAACTAGGTAGAATTGAGCCCGCTACATAAGCGAGCCCAGCAGGGCGAGCGTATTATAGAAGCGAGCAGAGCGAGCGATGGGGTCTTATAGATTTAATATTAAAAAAATATAGGAGTTGCATTTGAAAGAAATATTCTCAAGAAAAACTTAATCCCCAATTAATAATCCTAGCTTCGCTGATTTCCCAAAGTTAGCTGCGGGTAAAAATAATACGGGGCTATTTAAGGCAAGCAATGAAGGCAGTACGATAGAAGAAACCATGGTGGGTTGCTCTCTTTTAGTATCTAAAATACTTATTTCTCCGTCCGCGTCTGTTTTAAATATGTACAATTTACTTTTCCCCTGCCCATAGGTATAGCTTACTTTAACCAGGTTTCCGCCCAATTTTAAATCTTTAGGGGGTACTGAAGGCGAATATTCTGTTAATCTTAGAAAGACTCTTATTTTATTTTGTGGGTCTACTGCAAATTCGTTTGAAGCCCTATTTTCTCTTTCTAGTTCTTGGGCCAATTCTAGAAGAGTTCTTGCTTGGTCTGATCTTGTTGGTCCGGACATGTTTTACCCAGATAAAAAGAGTTTATAAACAAAATTGCATCCTAAAATATATATGGAAAAGAGAGTACAAGAAAAAAAATATTTTTTTGTGGGAAAAACTCTATTTTTCCCTAAGGAAAAGATAGTATGTATTGGAGACTTGCATCTAGGTTATGAAAAGATGCTAAGAGAGCAAGGCCTCTCTATACCTTTAGAACAATTTAAGGATTTAATTAGAGAGTTAAAAGAAACCCTGAGTTATATTAAAGAAAAATATGGAAAAATCGGTAAGATTATCTTTTTAGGAGATATAAAACACCATTTTGGCTTTAATTATGAAGAAAATAAGGAGCTTCTTCAACTTTTGGCTTTCCTAAAAAACTATGTTGAGGAAAAAAACATTATTTTTATTAGAGGAAACCACGAAAAGAATGAGAATAATGGAAAATATTTAGATTACTATATCTTAAAAGATATTGCTTTTATACATGGAGATAGGGCTTATTCAGAGATTTATGATAAAGAAATTAATCTAGTGATTATGGGGCATCTACACCCGAGTATAACCCTCCGAGATGAAATGAAAATAAAAAATGAAAAATATAAATGCTTTCTAGTTGGGAGATACAATAAAAAAGATTTTGTGATTGTGCCTAGTTTTTTGAGTCTTACAGAAGGTGTTGCTGCTAATGACATGGATCAAATAATGGATAATTCTTTTTCTATAGTTCCAAATAAAGATTTAGATGATTTTGAAATATTTATTATCCAAGAGCCGGGAAAAGAAGCACTTGGGTTTGGAAAACTTGGTGAGATGGAGTAATGATTGTGTTGGTGTGTTAAATTAAGATTATAACTTCCAAACACCATTTTCTTGCAAGACTTTATTATCAACAATTATCTTGGCTTTCTTCATATCTTTGACAATATCCCAATGAACCGCAGAATTTCTTTTGCCTTGCTCCTCCTCGGGCGTGTTCTCTTTGTAAGCTGCACCAAAAGCTAAGTGAATTGTTCCGCCAATTTTTTCATCGAATAAAAGTTCATTAGTGAATTTTGTTATTTTTGGATTACAACCAATACCTAACTCGCCTACATAACTTGAGTTTTCATCTGTAGCGAGCATTTCTTTTAAGAAATCTTGGTTTTTGCCTGCTTTTGCTTCAATAACTTTACCTTTACTAAATTTGATAAAAATATCAGTGACTTCTTTTCCGTCTCTAATAGAAGGATAATCAAATTTGACCCAGCCTTCTAAACTTTCTTTAACCGGAGCCATGAAAATCTCGCCGCCAGGCATATTTTCTTCACCCTTATCAGCTACAGCTAAATGTCCATGAACTTGCATCTTTAAATCAATTCCTTCGCCAATTAAATGAACTTGAGAATTCTTTCTGAATCTGGATTTTATTTTATCCATCTTTTTTCCAAGGGTTTTCCAATCTTGTAAACAAGCACCAAAAACAAAGGCCTCATATTCTTGAAGAGACATATCTGCTTCTTGAGCAAGAGATTGACAAGGAAATCCGACAGAACAGCGATGCATCTTTGGTTTAGAATTGCAAATATATTCGCTAATCGGATGAGTTACTTTTGCTCGAGCAGTCATCTTTTTAGGATTGCAATTAGTTAATTCTCTTGTATTTGATTCTGTTAAGATGCCAATATATTTTTGACTGTTTTTGACTAAATAATTAAAATACTCTGGAAACTTTTCTACTTGTTCTTTGTTTGCATGCTTGAAGAAAAATTCGTTTGTTCCGGGGATATTAACTCTAAGAATAGGATGTGCGCCTGCTAAAAGAACTTCTTTGTATAAAGCAAGAATAAAATCTTGGGCTTCTGTGCTTCCACTAATAACTACATTTTCACCTGGTTTTACAAATACGCTGTAGTTTACTACTAGCTTTGCTAGTTTTTGGGTTCTTAAGTCAAGTGGCATTTTAAATTCTTGATACATCTGAATTTAATTGTGCTGTTGGTGTAGGTACAATAGTAGAAACAAAAAAACCGCCTATTGCACGATTATTAAAATTAAAACCAATCTTTAAAAGTGGAAGCCTGCCCGCTCTAAAGGCCACGATATCAAATCTTGCTTCAACAATACCGGCTAAATCAACTTCCCTTTTAAAATCCTCATAAATTCTTTTTATCTTAATCCTCCCAGAAAGCAAAGTTTGCCTTAATTTTTCTAAATTCATCTCGCCAAATGCGCCCTGTGAAACCATTCTTTCTACCATCGCATAACCTGCTTGAGACAAACAGATATGTAATCCTCGCGGAGTAAGATAATGTAGTATGCTTTCTCTAGCAACTGGCGGTTCTCTAACATTAAAAGAAAAATTAGAACCCTGTGCGTCATGTTGTTCATGATTTCCTAAAAGCATATAACCTGGAAGATAAACTTGCTCTGCTAAAAAAGTTCTAACATCTTGGGATGTTTGTTCGGGCATTTTATGAAATTAAAATAAGCTGCTTATTTATTTTCTGAGTTTATTTAATTGCTTAGAATAAGGCTCTAAGAGGCCGGCACCTCTTAACTATTGGTTCTCGGAAAAATTATCCTGCGTAATTCGCGGGATTTTTTTCTTTATTGTTTTTATTCTTTTCGTCTTTGTTATCTTGAGTTTGAGCCCTAACACCTATCCTAGGCATGGGCATGTGGAAAGGCATACCTAAATCATCTTCCAATGCTAAAGCTTTAACATTGCATTTTTCCATTATAAAATTAAATAAAGGAATTCTTATTTTATCTTCTACTTTCTTTTCTTTCCAAGATTTAAAGATCTCTTTTGATTCTCCTTTATCATCTATTGTGATTATGCTACCTTTTAACTCTACTTTAGCAATTTCAGGAGAATAATCTACTTCATAGCTGAAGTCAAAGCGTAAGGCATCCTTATCAGAAAGATTATTTTCTTCTTTTTTTATGTCAGTTATACTTAAGCCAGACTTTATTTCAGTCTTTTCTTTAATAGCATTTTTCTTCTCAATAGAGATCTTCTCAAATACTAATCCTATTATTTTCATGTTAAAGCATAATAAACCTGGTTTTTAAAGATTATTGTTTCAGGCTAAATATAAAATTTAAATAATAGAAGAATTAAACTAAATCTTCTTCTGATATAACTAAGAAATCCCCTACTGCTATAATTGAATTGTAAGGTATAAGTGTCTCGCCTTCAGCTGTCTTTTCTAAATTAACGCTTCTTGTGTAAGGAGTAGGATCTTTAACTACTACATGAATAAGCTCGCCTGTTCGAGTTTCGAAAGTAACATCTTGAACAATACCTAATCTCTTACCTTCTTTTGTAACAATTAGTTTACCCATTAACTCTTTTAATGTCTTTTTTTCTATAGCCATAATTTAATGTATCAAAAGCCTCTTTATAAATATTTCTATATTTGTTTGATTATAAAAAAAGATTATATTTCTTAATAAAAAAGATATAAATAAAATTAATTTAAAGATTATGATAAAAAAGCAGGTAAAAGATATTATTCTAAGCAAAAAGCTGCGAAAAACTATGAAAAACTATGAAAAATAAAGGAAAATAAGGGTTACACCTACCCTTTTATTTCATATGGAAATATTTATAAATCAAAACTAGTGTTTTTATTTTTTTATTTTTTATTTATAAATATATAGTATAGTATAGTATATATATTATATTATATATATTAATTAATATATTTTATAGAATAATGTTTAAGGTTTTTTGTAATTTTTCCTTATTTTTATTTATAGGGTATCATTAAAATATTATTATGTTTCCTGTTTATCTTTTTCCAGTGGGTATTAAGGGGTAGGAGGGTTTTTACTTTACTTTACTTTACTTTATTTGGTTGTTTTAGATTTACTTTTTAGTTTAATTCTAGTTTTACCTCTTTTCCAAGCGAAAAATAGGTGTTCTTTCTTTTAAGTGATTGCATGGTTTTATAAACTTCTTTAGATGTTTTTCCGTTGGGGATAAAATATATGCTTAATAGCCTCTATGAGAAATATAGGTTGTTAAATATATTCAAAATTACAATTATGTTTATATAATACTTTTATCCACTCAATATAAATAACCTTTATTATTAATTAAAAAACAAAGAATAAACAAACAAAAAGAGATGGATAAAATAGATAAAATTTTTGATTCAATTAATTCTAGAACTCTTTTTAAAAATAAGACTGTTCTACAGTCAAATTATTCGCCATTGGAGATTCCTTATAGAGATAAACAAATAGAGACTGTAGCCTCTATTCTTGCTCCTGCTTTAATTGGGCAGAAAACTTCTAACCTTTTTATTTACGGAAAGACAGGAACCGGAAAAACTTTAACAGTACAGTATGTTCGCAATGAACTTTCAAAAAGAGCAAAAGAACAATATCCCTTAAGAATAGAATATGTTAATTGCAAACTTAAGAAAGTTGCAGATACAGAGTATAGAATGTTAGCTGAATTAATCAAGCAGCTAGGAGGGGATGTTCCTGCTACGGGTTTGCCTACAGACCAAGTTTATAATAAGTTTCTTAATTTACTTCAAAACTCAAAAGAAAAATTATTTATTTTAATTCTTGACGAAATTGATCAGTTAGTGAAGAAGATTTCGGACAATTTTTTGTATAATCTTACTAGATTAAATAGTGAGTTGACTAAAACTCAAATTATAATTGTTGGGATAAGTAATGATTTAAGATTTTTAGAAAGCCTTGATCCACGAGTAAGAAGTAGTCTAAGCGAAGAAGAAATAGTTTTTCCACCTTATAACGCTCTTCAATTACAAGGAATATTAAATAAAAGAGCATTAGAAGCTTTTAAAGAGAATATAATAGATCCTGCCGCTCTTTCCAAGTGTGCTGCCTTTGCTGCTCGCGAGCACGGGGATGCTAGAAGAGCACTCGACTTATTAAGAGTAGCAGGAGAGATAGCAGAAAGGAATGGTGATAATAAGATAACTATAAAGCATATAGACGAAGCGAATAATAAAATAGAAAGGGACAAGATTTTAGATATTGTTGAAACAGAACCTAAACAATTTCAAGCAGTTCTTCAAGCAATTATACATTTAGAAGAAGGAAGAGAATATTCAAGAAAGCAAAAACAACTCTTTGATGACGAAACAGGAAAGATTTTTACAGGAGATGTTTATAATGTTTATCAAGATTTATGCAAGAGAATAAATATGGAAGTTTTAACACAAAGAAGGGTGGGCGATATTTTATCAGAGTTCGATATGTTGGGGATAATTAATGCTAAGGTTATTAGTAAAGGGCGTTACGGAAGAACTAAAGAAATAAAGTTAGCTATTCCTCAAGGAATTATTGAAAAAATCAAAGAAATACTAAGAGATTCGCTCGGAATATGACTTTGAGAATAGCACAAATGCAGTACAACTATATTTAAAAAAATAAAAAAACAAAAACAATAAATAAATCCGGTCTGGACTGGTTAATTGCTTTAATAGAACAAAGTAAATCAGGGGCTAAGGAAATGGAAACAAACGAAAATATAATTAGACACTTTGCAAAGAAAGGATTTCTTCTAGACAAAGATATCTCTGAATTATTTAATAAGATTGCAGATAATGACTTTGGAGAGAGCTTGCTTACACATCTATTTGCCCTAACTAAACAAAGAATTATATCTAAAAGACTATTTGAATCAAATTTAAATGAGGTGAAATCTTTTTTTGCTAAATTTTCTCCTGAGAAAAAACAAATATTAGATAGTTTTTTCCTATCTAACCCATTTATAGAAAAAAAAGAAGAGAAAAGACTAGAGATTCAGGAAAAGAAGGTTTTTCCAACCGTAAAAATACTCTCTTCTAATATTATTCCTTATAAGAAAATTGAAGTGAGAGACTTTGTAACGCACTTTAAAAATAGGTATAATTTTTTTAAGGACGTTCTAAAAGAAAGAAAAGAGCTTACTAATCTTTTATCTATAAATAAGATTGGAAATAGTAGGAGTTTTTCTATTATTGGTTTGGTTTTTAATAAGAGAGTAACAAAAAACAAAAATATTATCTTAGAAGTGGAAGATATTACGGGAAAGGTTAATCTATTAATAAGTTGTGATAAAAAAGAGGTTTTTGATAAAGCAAAGGAAATAGTTTTAGACGATGTAATTGGTTTTAAATGCTCTGGAAACGGAGATCTAATTTATGTAAATGACTTATTTTTTGCAGATAGTTTTATTGTAGATAAGAAAAGAGCAGAAGAGGAAGTTTATGCTCTCTTTATTTCAGATATTCATATTGGTTCAACTCTCTTTTTAGAAAAAAGTTTTCTTAAGTTTTTAGATTGGATTAATGGTAGAATTGATGATGAAAAAATGAAAGAGAAGATAAGTAAAATAAAATATCTTTTCATTTTAGGAGATAATGTAGATGGGGTTGGAGTACACCCTGCTCAGGAACCCTTGCTTAAAATTAAAGATATAAAAGACCAATATAAAGCTCTTGCAGAATTACTCGAAAGAATTCCTAAAAATATTACTATGATTATGTGCCCAGGACAGCACGATGCAGTTAGGGTTCCAGAACCACAACCACCGGTAGATGAAGAATTTGGGTTAGAGCTTACAAAAATTAATAATTTGTTTCTAGTAAGCAATCCTGCTTTAATTGAAATAGAATCAAGTGAAAGAAAGCCAGGGTTTAAAGTTGGAATGTATCATGGTGCTAGTATGCACGATTGGATAGATTCTATAGAAGATTTGAGACAAGGTCAAGCAAATAAAAACCCTTCAAAGGTTGTGAAGTATATGTTGCGTCATAGACACCTAAGTCCAATGCATGCAGGCAATGTTTATGTTCCAAGTGATAAAGAAGATATGCAAATGATAAAAGAAGTGCCAGATATAATGGCTACAGGAGACATGCATAGAACAGATATTGATATGTATAATAATATTTTGATTGTATGTGGTTCTTGTTGGCAAAGTCAAACTGCTTTTGAAGAAAAAGTTGGAAATATTCCAGATCCTTGCAAGGTGCCTATGTTAAATCTAAAAACTCGGGAAATAAAAATCTTGGATTTTACAGAACCGCAAAATTAAAATGGTAGATATAGAAAAATATTTTCATGAACTGGAGGATCAAGTAAGAGCTTGTTATAGTATAGCTGAAGAAGCTCGAAAAAAAGGTCTAGATCCCCTAAATAAAGTTGAAATTCCCCTTGCTAGAACTCTTGCAGAAAAAGTAGTGGGGCTGATTAGTGTTTTATATCCTCAAATCAACGACGAAAGAATAGTCAAAAGAATTTTAGAGCTTGAGAAAGAATTTGGACAATTAGATTATGGTGTTGCATTTAGAATAGCAGAGGAAATAGCTAAAGAAAAATTCTGCAAGTTTGAAAGCTTACTACAAGCAATGGAAGCAGGTATAAGGGTGGGTTTTGCTTATGCTACGCTTGGGGTGGTTTCTAGTCCTATAGAAGGTTTTACAGAATTAAAATTAGGTAAGACTAAGGAAGGAAAAGAGTATTTTGTTCCTTATTTTTCTGGACCAATTAGAAGCGCAGGAACAACAGCTTCTTGTATGGCTCTGATTCTTATAGATTATATAAGGGAAACTTTTGGTTATGCTAAGTTTGACCCTGATGAAAATGAAATAAAAAGATTTGTTACGGAAATAGTAGATTATCATGAAAGGGTTACAAATCTTCAGTATTTACCCACAGAAGAAGAATCTTATTTCTTAGCTAAAAGTCTTCCGATTCAAATTTCCGGAGAACCGAGCGAGCAAAGAGAAGTTTCTAATTTTAAAGATTTACCTAGGGTTCAGACTAATGCTATTCGCGGGGGTTTATGTTTAATTTTTGGAGAAGGATTAGCACAAAAAGCACAAAAAGCACAAAGGTTGCTGAAGGGATTACAAGCCAAGGGATTTAAAATTAGTGACTGGGGTTTTTTAGATGATTATATTGTTTTGCATAAGAAAAGAGAAAAAGGTTCTACAGATACAAGTCCAACTTATATCAAAGACTTGGTTGCAGGGCGTCCTGTTTTCGGCCATCCCTCTAGAAGCGGTGGATTTAGATTTAGATATGGCCGTTCTAGGGTAGCAGGTTTTTCAGCAACTTCGATACATCCAGCAACAATGGGAATCTCTAATGATTTTTTGTCTACTGGTACTCAACTAAAAATCGAAAAGCCGACTAAAGGTTGTATAATTAGTTCTTGTGATAGTATTGACGGACCAATTGTTAAGTTAAAGAACGGAAGTGTGAAAAAATTTAATAATTACTCGGAGGCTAAGAAAGCTTATCCTAATGTAGAAGAGATAATTTATTTTGGAGATATTCTCTTCCCATTTGGAGATGTTTTGAATAGAAACTACGAACTCCTTAAAGCAGGATTTGTTGAAGAGTGGTGGGAATTAGAACTAAAGAAAATATTTAAAGAAAAAAATTTAGATTTTAATCAGTTTAATATAGATAAATCTAATATTAGTTTGGAAAAGGCTTTAGAGTTAAGTAAAAGTTTTGGAGTTTCCTTACATCCTTCCTTTATTTTTTTCTGGACACAAATAACTTGGGAAGAATTTTTGGAGCTTTTATATTATCTTTTAAATGCAAATATTAATGAGGATAAAATAATTCTGCCTTATAGGGAAGCCAACAGAGAAAAATTTTCAAGAGCAAAGAGGGCCTTAGAACTTTTAGGTATAGAACATGAGGTTACGCTTGAGAATATTGTCATTCCGGACCCTTGGGCTGGTGCCCTCCTGGCGAACTTGGGGATTACAGAAAATATTTTAGAATATTCTGGTAAAAAAATAGATACGGAAATAAATAATATTATTTCCTTGGTTGCTTCGGACGAAATTAAACTTAAAGGAGTATTATTTGCAATTAATCAATTTTCTAAATACAGAATTCGGGACAAAGCAGGTACATTTATTGGAACAAGAATGGGCAGGCCTGAAAAAGCTAAGCTTAGAAGATTAATCGGGAATCCTAATGTTCTCTTCCCTGTTGGTGAAGAGGGCGGCAGGTTTAGAAGTGTCAACGAATCTTTTGAGGTTGGCGAAGTTAAAGCAGAATTCCCATTATACTTTTGTAATAAATGCAATAAAGAAACTATTTACTTTGTTTGCGAAGATTGTGGTGAGCAAACCAAAGCACTTTACTATTGTAGAGAATGCAAGGCTAAATTTGAATCTAGAATATGTCCTGAACATAAAATTGGACAAAGATATTCGAACAGAAAAATAGATATGAAAAATTATTTTAAGAAAGCATATACTCATTTAGGAATTGAGAAAGACCAGGTACCTCCTTTAATTAAAGGAGTTAAAGGTACAAGTAACGAGAACCATATTCCTGAAAATTTGGCAAAAGGGATTTTGCGAGCAAGGCATGGGCTTGCGGTTAACAAAGACGGGACAATTAGATATGATGGTACAGAAGCACCAATAACTCATTTCAAGCCAAAAGAGGTTCAAGCACCAATCGAAAAGTTAAGAAGCCTAGGGTATGAGCAAGATATTTTTGGGAAGGTCCTTGAGAATGAAAATCAAATTCTTGAACTTAAGCCCCATGATATTTTAATTTCCGCTTGTCCAGATACTCTTGACGAAAGAGGAGACGATGTTTTTATCAAAATTTGTAATTTTATAGATGATTTACTTGTCAAGTTTTACAAATTAAAACCTTTTTATAATGTTAAAAAGAAAGAAGATTTAATTGGGCAACTTACCGTTTGTATATCTCCTCATAATTGTGCGTGTGTTGTTTCTAGAATTATTGGTTTTAGCAAAACCCAAACTATTTTTGCTTCGCCCTATATTCATGCTGCTTGTCGTAGAGATTGTGATGGAGATGAACTTGCTGTAATGATGCTTCTCGACACTCTTTTGAATTTTTCTAGACAATACTTGCCTTCGCATAGGGGCGGTACACAAGATGCTCCGCTTGTTTTAAATGCAAGAATACGTGCAGGAGAGGTTGATGATCAAATTCTTGATTTAGAGATGTGCGGAAGCTATCCTTTGGAGATGTATGAACTTTCAGAGCAGGGCGGACATCATTCAAGTGAAATAAAAATAGATAATGTTAAACAAAGACTTGCCAAGGGCCTTGATACTTTTACCAATATTGGTTTTACTCATGACACTAATGACTTTAATGAAGGGGTTACCAATTCCTCTTATAAGACAATTCCTAATATGCTTGAAAAAGTTAGGGCTCAGATGGACTTGGTTACTAAACTAAGGGCAGCAGAAACAGGGGATGTTGCAAGATTAGTAATAGATAGACATTTTATGAGGGATTTAAGAGGTAACTTAAGAAAATTCTGCGAACAAGAATTTAGATGTGTTGCATGTAATTCTAAGTTTAGGCGTCCGCCCCTTACAGGAAAATGTACTAAGTGCGAAGGAAAAATTATATTTACGATTTCTTATGGTAGTATTGTAAAATACTTAGAGCCAGCAACAGAACTTGCAAATAAATATGCTGTTCCAGCCTACATCAAACAAAACCTTCTGTTAACAAGGAGATATATTGAAAGTATCTTTGGTAAAGAAACTGAGAAACAAAGTGGTTTGGGGGATTTTATTACTAGTTAAATTTTCTGAGTCTCTATATGTAAAATAATATTGCCGGAATCAATAGGCAACCCATTAAATGAGTTCTGCGAATTCCTAAAAGTATGCAAGCTAGCCCCAAAGCCGAAGAAACCAGGGAAACTAACAAACCCAACCAACCAGAAAAATAAACAACAATCACAAGAAGCAAGATTAAAATTATTATTGAAAGTATCTGATAATTTAATTTACAGATTATCTTAGAGAATATTTTTGCTAACCAAATTGTTATTATAAAAGCAAATATTCCTGCTATAATTATCGCGCCAACTATAATAAATATTTCTTTTAAACCAAGTTCGGTTAATTTCCCTACTGCAACCGCGACTCCTGTTCTTGCTTTAGATATGGAATAAAGCGTTATAAAAGATAAACTTGTGACTAAGGTGTTTACTATACCTAAAAGAAAAAGAAACTGTTTTTTATTTAATTGTCCTATGACTTCGCTACCTATTACTGCAGCTTGACCGCTCCCTAAGCCAGGAAGAAAACTGCAAAGTGGCGAGGCTATTAGCGATGCAAAAATAGATTTTGAAAAACCCTGGTTTTTTATTTTAATATTTTTTAATTTTATTATTTTCTGTTCAGGTAGTTTTTGTTTTTTCAAAATAGAAGTTATTATAGAAGAAACCCCAAATAAACCAGTGAATAAAGGCAAGAGATTTTCTTTCAGAGGAAGATTAAAGGTTGCGTAACCTAAGAAACCAGCTAGTAAAAAAATAAGAAGTGCTAAAAATCTATTTTTCTTTTCAAAATAAATCAGAAAAAAACAAGTAATAAGTAAAATAAAAATCATTATTCTTTGGGCGTAGGGGTAAATTATTGGTAAAAAATAAATAAAAATAGGAGCCAAGATAAGAAATATTGCTAAAGCCATTAATCCTCCGTAAGCGGTGAGAACGATTCCTGTAAAACCCTGGCCTTGGATTAACATTTGATGTCCTGGTAAAATCGATAAAAAATTATCCTCATCAGGAGCACCTAAAAAAATAGAGGGGATAAAATCTACAAAAGTATGGGTTATGGCTATCGAAACTAAGAAAACTATTAAAATTATTGAATCAAAACTCAAAAGCAAAGAAGTTGTTGCCGCCAATAATAATGCAGAAACTAAATTAATATGTATTCCCGGGGTTATTCCTGTGATGGTTCCGATAATAACTCCTAAAATAATGGCTAAAAAGATTTCAAGTAGCATTTTTCAACAAAACTATTTTATCTGCGTTTATTTGAGTTTTATTATTATAAAAGTTTATTTTACCGGTTATTTGCATCAGGGTATTGTTATTTTTTATTAGTTGACTAAGATTATTTTTGCTATTAAAAACTATATCTATCTCTGAAGTAGAGTCTTTTAATCCTAAGATATAAAAGTTTGGGCTCAGTTCTCTAAAATTTAATACTTGGCCTTCTAATTTGACTTTTTCATATTCCTCTAAACTAAGAGATTGGTTTATTGTTGTAAGTGGTGTTTGGAGTTTCGTTGAGAGAAATAATAAAAGAAGGATGCCTAAAAGGGAAATAGCCAAAGCTGTTTTCAAGAGCTTTTCCATAAAATGTATTCGTAAAAAGATTTATTAAGTATTTCTATACCGTATAATTATGGCAAAAGAAGCAAAGAGCAAAAAAATGACAAGTGGTTTGAGTTGGGAAGAAAGATTTAATTTAATTAAGAGAAACACAGAGGAAATTATAGGCGAAGAGGAGTTAAAAGAATTAATAAAAAAAGGCGAAAAGCTTAAGCATTATATTGGCTTTGAAATTTCTAATAAACCTCACATTGGACATGGTTTAGTTTGTATGGCTAAAGTAAAAGATTTTCAAGATGCGGGAGTAGATTGCAGTATCTTTCTGGCAGATTGGCATTCTTGGATAAATGATAAATTGGGCGGAAATATGGAAACAATTCAAAAAATAGGCGTTCCTTATTTTAAAGAGTGTATAAAGGCCGCATTTAAATGTGTTGGTGGCGATTCTGAAAAATTAAAATTTGTTTTAGGTAGCCAATTATACCATAATAATGATTTATATTGGTTAACCGTAATAGACATAAGTAAAAATACTTCTCTTTCGAGAATGTTAAGAAGTATAACTATTGCTGGCAGAAAAGAAGGGGAAACTGTGGATTTTGCTAAATTAATCTATCCCCCTATGCAGGTAGCAGATATTTTTATTCAAGATATTAATATGGCTCATGCAGGAATGGATCAAAGAAAAGCCCAGGTAATAGCAAGAGACGTTGCTGATAAATTGTCTTTTAAAATTGTTTGTGATGCAGAGGGAAACCAAATAAAGCCCTGTGCTGTGCATGGGCATTTGGTTTTGGGTTTACAAAAACCAACTACCTGGCCTGTTCCAAAAGAAAATCTTCAAGATTTTAGAGCAGAGATGAAAATGAGTAAAAGTATTCCAAGTTCTGCAGTTTATATGGATGATTCTCCTGAAGAAATTAAAACTAAAGTAAATAAGGCTTTTTGTTTAGAAGGCGAAATTGATTATAATCCCATTTTAGATTGGTGTAAATACATTGTTTTTGGAATAGGCAAAAATCCGAAACTAGATATCAGGAGACCGGAAAAGTTTGGTGGAAACAAGAGTTATTCTAGTTACGAAGAGCTTGAAAAGGATTTCGCAGAAAAAAAATTGCATCCGATGGATCTAAAGGCCGCTGTCGCAGAAAAAATTATTGAAATTTTAAAACCCGCCACAGAACATCTTAATCAACCAAAAATCAAAAAACTTAAGGAAGAGATGGAGAAACTGATTATTACAAGATAATAATATTTATAAATAATTGATACTATGCCTTATTATGAAAAAAGAATCAAAAAAGAAAAGAAAAGACCCTATAAGAATAAGAAAAAAAGAAACAGTAAGAGATCACTACGATTAGTTTCTAAAAAAATACAAAGGGTTTCTTTTGAAGTTACGGGAAAATGTAATCTTAAATGTTTTTATTGTTGTCGTGGTTATTTAAATTCTCCTCAAAAAATATCCCGTGAGTTAAAAAGCGAGAAAATCATCCAAGTTATTAAGGAAGCGAGAGCAGAAGGATGTAATAGTTTTTTGTTTACCGGCGGAGAAGCTTTTGTTAAAGAAGACTTAGATACGATTTTAAAAGAATGTAATGGATGTTTTGTAGAAATTTATTCTAATGGGACTTTAATTACAAATAAAAACAATCTCTCTTTAATTAAAGATTATGTCTCTAGGCTAACTGTTACTCTTGATGGTACGGCTTCCCATAATTTCTATAGGGTTGGAAGCGACTATCGTAAAATAATAAACAATCTTATTGTTTTAAGAAAGAAAGCCCCCGAAGTTAAAATAAAGATTAATACTTTGATTAATGGTAAATCTGTAAGAGAGCTCCCCAAACTCTATAATCTCCTTAAAAGAATAGGCATCGATGAGTGGCATATAGACTTTCCTCAGTTGAGGGGTAGATTGGCAGAAAAAAAAGAAAAATTCTCTGCAGATTATAATCTTATAGCTCTTAAATTAAAACAAGTCTTAAAAAAATATTTTTTGGATAAAAAGCCATTTTTCTTAAAGATTTATAAAGTTTTTAACTCCAAAATTAATTCTAAAAATGTTTTTACTCCTTCCTTAACAGAAAATCCTTGTGCATATAAAACTGATTATTCTCTATTTATTAATGCCGAGGGAAAATATATTCTTTGTCCCTCTATCCCTTGTCAAGATATTACTCTGGCTTCGGTAGATAATGCTGACTTTAACTCTGTAGTAAAAATAAAAAACTCTCTAAATTTTAAAAAATTAAGTTTTAGTGATTTAAAAGAATGCTTAAAATGTCGCTATTTTCCCTTATGTTTGGGTGGTTGTAGGGGCGAGGCTAAAATAATCTCTAATTCATTTATCAAACCCGATATAAACGCTTGTTCTTTAATGAATATAGCCGAAAAAATTATTTATCCTTCTCTACCTAGAAATGTTGCAAATCTTTATTTTTCTAAAATGAATAAAAATTTACCGGGGCCAAAGAAAATCTTAAAGAATTTAGATGAGGTAAAGGGCGTGCTTCAAAGAAAATATATTTCTTCTTAATATATTATCTGGTCTGAAACTCTAGAGTATCTTTATCTTTAAGCTCGTGTTTGATGCCAACTTCTTGTCCGCCGAACTTGCTACTCGGGCCCCAAATTCTTATTCTTTTTATTACATCTAGTCTGCCTTTAAAGATTATTTTGGCTGCATCTTCAACTATGGCGCCAGGATTCATGATAATTGGGTCTGGGTCTGCTTGCTTGCCTGGCTGTTTGGTGTAAACTCGGATTTTGCTAAAGCTCTTGAATATTTTTTCTTTTAATTCTTCTATTCCTTCTCGTGTTTTACAAGAGATTAATGCAAAATTATATCTTTTTGTCCTTAGAGTTTCTTGAATCTTTCTTTTAGTTTGTTCATCATATAAATCTATTTTATTAAAAATAATTATTCTTTTTCCTTTGGCTTTCTCGAGGACTTTTTCAATTTCTGAAATTTCATGAATTTTTTCTATAACTACTAAGATTGTATCTGCAGTATTAATAATTCCTGTTTCAAAAGTTTCGGCTCCTATCGCTGGCAAGTCTATAATCTGTATTGGGCAAGTTTGATAATAGAGAATACCTATTTCTGGCTCTTGGGTTGTAAATCCATAGCTTGCTATTTTGGGATTAGCATTTGTTAATATTTTTAAGATAGAAGACTTGCCTGCATTGGTTAAACCTACTAAAACTGCTTGCATATCTCCCTTTTTTATTGTCTGCCTATTGGTTTGCTTTCCTCTTTTCTTTTTTTCAACCATTTCAAGCTTTATTCTTTTATACCTTGATCTTAGATTGGCGCGAAGCGCTTCTGCAGACTTATGCCCGGGCATGGTTCTAATCATTTCTTCCAAAGCCTTCAGCTTTTCCTCATCTGTTTGGGCTTCATCATAATGCTTTTCTGCTTGTGTGAATTCGTATCCTGGATTTGTTGCCATTGTCTTTCTAATTTTAGTTTAATATAATTTTTAAACTCTCTCTTCTTTGGGATATCATGAGATTGGGTGTTTTATTTTCTGGTGGGAAGGACTCTATGTACTCTGCTTTTCTAGCTAAAAAAAGAGGATATAAGTTAAGTTGCTTGATAAGTATCTTCAGTAAAAATAAAGATAGTTTTATGTTTCATACGCCTGCTATTGAACTTACTAAAAAACAATCAAATCTAATGGGTTTGCCTTTAATAGTCTTTGAAACTCTTGGGAAAAAGGAATTAGAACTACAAGATTTAGAAAGAGCGATTGTTTCTGCTATTAAAAAGTATAAAATACGGGGGGTTGTTACTGGCGCCGTTGGGAGTGTCTATCAAGCTAGTAGGATACAAAATATTTGTAACAAGCTTGGTTTAGAGTGCTTTAATCCCCTTTGGCAGAAGAATCAAATTGAATTGCTAGAAGAACTCTTGAAAAATAAATTTCAGGTAATTCTTTCTGGAGTTGCGGCTTATCCTTTAGATAAAAAATGGGTTGGAAGAAAAATTGATAAATTTTTTATTGAAGAAATGAAAAAACTGCATGAGAAATATAAAATTAATCCTGCTGGCGAAGGAGGGGAATTTGAATCCCTTGTAATAGATTGTCCTCTTTTCAAAAATAAACTTGATTTTAAAATTAAGAATATAATTGGCGAAGGAAATGCTTGGAGGGCAGAGTTTGAGTAAAATGATAATAAAAAGGGTGCCTTATTTCAAACAAAAAAAAGAATATACTTGTGGGCCTGCCTCACTCAAGATGGTCTTTAAATTTTTAGGTAAGAAATATAGTGAAAATAAACTTACTAAAGAAGCAAGAACTAGTAAAAAAACAGGTACCTCGCATGGGGATTTAATTAAAGTAGTAAGTAAGCACGGATTTTTTTCTTATGTACAAGAGAATTCTACACTCGAACAATTAAAATATTTTATTGACAAAAAGTTCCCAATAATAATAAATTATATTGAACCTTGCTCAAATGAGGGGCATTATGCTGTTGTAGTCGGTTATAATAAAAGAGGCTTTTCTCTAAACGATCCCTGGAATGGTAAAAATTTTTTCATCTCTAACTCTGTACTTTTGAGGCGTTGGAAGGATAAAGAAGAAAAATTTGATTCTAATCGGTGGCTTCTAGTCCTTTCTAAATCAAAGTTTCGTGTAGGTAAACAATATCTCCCAATTAAAAAATAAATTTTAAGTACATTCTTCTTCTAAAATTCCTCAAGCAATTAAATTAATTAGCAAAGACGTGTTCGGAGTTTTATTTCATTCCGAAGTTAGACAGAAGGATTTAATAACTACTTTCTGTAATTTATAATATGACTGAGAATTTTTTCAAAAAAAAGTTAGATAATGGGGTTACTGTTATTTTTGAGCAACGATTGGGCTCAGGGGTTGTAAGTGTGGCTTTTGCTGTTCTCTATGGCGGGGTGCACGAAAGTCCGGCGGAAAAAGGTATTTCTCATTTTATAGAACATATGCTTTACAAGGGGACAAATAAGAGGAGTTCTAAACAAATTTCTGAAGAAATAGAAAAAAGAGGAGGGATATTAAATGGCTTTACTGAAGAAGAAATGACTGCATATTGGTGTAAGATGCCATCCAAACATTTGGGGGTTGCTCTAGATGTTCTTTCAGATATGGTTAAAAATCCAAAGTTTGAAGAAAAAGAGTTAAATAAAGAACGACTTGTAATTTTCGAAGAAATGAAAATGAGAAGAGATACTCCTCAAATTTATGTTTATGATAAAATTCAGCCTCTTCTTTTTACGGGGAATATGGCTTATGATTTAATTGGTACTGAGAAGACAATGAGTTCAATAACTCGGGACAAAATATTAAAGAAATTTAAGGAAATATATTCTCCAAATAATATTATTCTCTGTGTCGTAGGCGATGCAAGTTTCGAAGAATTATGTGGTTTTGTAGAAAAGAATTTTGATAGAAAAAAGAATAAAAAGATTCCAATTCCAAAAATCGGTTTAAAAAATAAAATCATTGTAGAAAAAAGAAAAGGAATAGACCAAGCTAATATGATACTTGCATATCATGTTCCTAAAGCTACTGAGCAAGAATATTATTCTGCTCAGGTTCTTAATGCTGTTTTGGCTGGAGGAATGAGCTCTAGATTGTTTCAAGAAATAAGGGAAAAAAGAAATCTGGCTTATGCAGTTAAGGGGAGCTGTCATTCTGCTAAATATTTTGGTTATAATACAATTTACATTGGAACCTCCCCTAAGAATATAGATAAAGTCAAAAAACTTATTTTAGAAGAAATAAAAAAATTAAAGAAACTTGGGGAAAAAGAAGTAGAAGACGCTAAAGAACAATTAATAGGTAATAGTAAAATAAGCCGAGAAGATAGTCAGGGACAAATGCTTGATTTATTGTATAATGAAGCTTATGGCGATGCTGCTAAATCTTATCAATATGAGCAAGAAATAAAGAAAGTTAGTCTTGCTGACGTAAAGAAATTAGCAGAGCTAAAGGATTATTCTATAATTGTTTTAATCCCGGAGTAAAACTTTATGAAGTCAAGGAATTTCTGTAATATTTGGTGCGGGGGAAGAGATATAGAATTAAAAGCCCCGCCTATAAATGAATCCGATTTATTAATTAAAACAGAGGGCGAAAGAAAAATTTATTTTAGTATAGTTGGTAACTGCCCCAAAAATCCTAGGGTTGCTTTAATAGGTTTATGCCCGGGCTTCACGCAACTTCATGCACTTGTGCAAGAATATAACAAAACAGGTAACTTCCTTGAATCTTCCGGGGTTTCAAGTTTCAGAAAATCTTCCAAGAACATAATAAAGATGTTAAGAAAAATTGAAGTTGACAAATTTTTAGGCATAGACCTTGATGACAACTTTGATTTTAATAATTCGGATTTATTCTTGACAAGTTCTTTAGTTAAGTGTGCTGCTCTGAAAGAAGGAAAAGGAAGGTCTGATGATTTTCAGCCTCTTGATTTTGATTTTGGAAGAAAATGTATGGCTCATAGATTTATCGAGGATATCAATTGTTATGCCTCTTTAAAAAAAATAATTTTTTTTGGAAAAAAAGCTGAATTTGCAGTAAGTTCGGAATTGGTTGATGGGAAGAGTATAAAACAGCTATTGGAAGAAAATGGTAAAGAAGTCATATTTTTACCTCACCCTTCTGGCAGTAATAATGGAGGGGTGGCCAGGTTTTTAGCTAGTTAATAAAATGAAGGTAATAAAGTTAATTCGGTGTTTTGTATGCTTGGAAATGCCACGAGAAGCTATTGATTATATTGAAGATTTACAAAACTTGATAAAAAAGAAGAACCTCTTTCAAGGCAAGCTCACAGAGCCCGAGAATTTACACCTAACCCTTAAGTTTTTAGGTGAAATACCTGAAGAAAAAATTGAAGAAATTATAAAAAAACTTGGGGAAATAAAAGCTAATTGTTTTTCTGCCAAGTTAGGCCCCTTTGGTTTGTTTTCTAAAAAATCTTTTAGAATTTTGTGGATAAAGATGCTTGGAGAAGGAGTTTATAGTCTACAGAAAGAAATAGATAAGGTACTTGGAGATTCCTTCCAACCAGAAGAAAGGTTCATGGGACATATTACTATTGCTAGAATAAAAAAAGTTTTCGATAGAAAAATATTCTTAGATTATATAAAAAATATAAAATCGAAAAAAATTAGCTTCAATGTTTGCGATTTTGTTCTAAAGAAGTCTGAATTAAAGCACGAAGGGCCAATTTATACTGACTTGGCTCGATATAATCTGAAAAACTGAATATTATTATATTTTAGAACAATAGTGTTTATAAAGTGAGAAAAATTTTAAACAACATGGATCAAAGGGGCGTGAATGGTCAAGTAGTACATCTGTCTACTTCTCAACATAGGTTATTTGATTTTTTAAGAAAAAGATCAGGAGATCATCATGTAGCCCCAACCTTGGCGGAAATCCAAGGAGAGATGGGATTTTCTAGTTTGGCAGAAACAAAAAGGGCTCTTACGAATTTAAAAAGCGTAGACGGTATTGATGTTTTTACCCATATTGAAAGAGAGGGGGTAAAAAAAGAGCCCCACTATTTTTTATCTCCTGAGACAATAGAAACTACTGTTAAGCCACGAGCAGAGGTTACTGGTTCTGAATCACAAAGGCCACAAAGGCAAACAAGATTTAGCGCATTATATGTTTCTGAACCTGGTTTTGGTACTAAAGCTTATGATCCGCATAGTATGCTTGGATTAAGATTATTTTTAGAAGCCAATGGTTTGAATAGAGAGGTACAAGAAGTTATTTTTCAAGGCGGAGTCATTCCTCACTTACCTCCTTATGCTTCAAAAGCTAATTTAACTGCTATGAAATTCTTGGGTTGGATTCCTAGAAGACCTGGTGAGGCAAAAACTATTTCAGAAACTATGCTTGAAGAAAGAGTAGCGCAAATTGATGATCCTTATTTAAACGATTTCTATCCTAAACACGTTAATAATCTTGAAAGAAGAAAAATTAGAGATTTAGCTGATGCCTTTGACGCTGCTGGAACAGAAGTTAGCACATTATTGAGATGCATACCTGAAGAGGCGCAAGTAAGAGTTCAACATGGTGAGGAAGATAGAAAAAATATTGATCATATTGTGGATGCAACTATCGCTACTTGGGCTGGTGAAAAAAAAGAAAAGCTAGTTAGCGATCAAAAAGTTTATGAAAGAAAAATTGCAGCTTTAGAATATGAGTCTGCGAGAAATAAATTTTTATCAGACATATATGGTAATATGGGTTTAATGCAAGAATTTGCTAGAAAACCAGAGGAAAAACTAAAAGCACATCAGGAAAGAGTTTCAGCTAGATTAAAGCAATTAGCAGGAGAGACATTTTGGGAAGAAGAGGAACATGGGCTTGTCTTGGGAAAAGAGGTTCCTAAATATCTCTCTTGGGCTTCTTCTGGCAAAAAAACTCCTGAGCAATATAGAGGGCTTGTTAAAGCTAAACTTGCAAAAGTTCAAGATCAATTACGCGAAGCTCAAAGATTAAGAGAAGATTCTAAAGCAAGACTTGAAGAACTTGCTAGATCAGTTACTTGGACAGATCAATTACTTGCAACAAACAGGGCTTCTGTAACGCGCTTTACTCGACAATATCCTGTTAATCCTGATGAAGTTGAAGTAGCTTGGAATAATGCTAAAAATCTTTATACAAGGCATTATTTCAGATGGGATGTTTTACAACAAATTCATCCACATCCATCGGCAAGAAAACTTGTGGAAGTAGATAGTGGAGTAATGGATATTTCTAGTGGAAGGACAATTAGAGCAGAAGCAGAGGTAGAAGAAATAAAGCGGGGCGGCAAAAATTTGCTTTTAATTCATAATATAAGAAGTACCTTTTCCGATGCAGTTGGGCCTAGGGCAATAAGAGATGCTAAACTTGAACAGAATGTTCAAAATATGGTTTTAAGAAAATTGTTTAATCCGACAGAGGGTTCGGGTAATGCTATAGATAATCGACCTGATATTATTTTACTTGGTGCGCACAACGGCGGTGGTTTTAGAGCGATGCCGTGGTTTAAAGATTCAGATATAATTGGTTCTGCAGAAGGTTCTGATGAACCGATGGCTGTCGAAGGACAGAAAATTTCTTACTTAGTTAATCTTCCTACAATGCAATCTATAGAGAGATTGGATTGGTTAGTTGGTCATGGATTTAGTAATTGGGATACAAAAAGATATTTAACAGGACCTTATGCTTCTGGGGCGGTTCTACATACTGAAGACGCAGAGGGAGTTAATAAATTCTTATTTATGGGGAATACTGATTTGATTAGATTTGGAAAAATAGCTAAAGAAATTGAGGCTTATAGGAAGGCTATGGGTGAAACAAAAAATGCTGCTGAAAAGAGAAGACTTGCGCAAATAATCAAAGAAAGAAAGGCAGCGGTTAAATTAGATTTTAAAAAAGTTGAAGCTGCAGGAGATTTCCATTTAGGTGCTCCAGACATAATGGGAAGATATTCTAAGGATCAATTTATTAGAGCTTATCAGCAATATCAAAGAGAACATGGGCTTCCTGATGTTGCAAGTTGGGATGAGCTGTTACACGGAGTTATGCAAGGCAAATTTGATAGCGGAACAAGATATTTAGGTTTACCTCCTGAAAAATTTAGACAATCTGTCGTTGAACCTATTTTAGCTGATAAGAATTTAAATGGAGATCAGAAAGCTTATCTTCTTGCGCAAAGAGCTATGGGCAACCTGCGGGCAATAACTGACCACAACTTGGCGGATCAAGAGAGGTTATTTGCACTCTTATGCAAACCTTATGCACAAGAAATTTTAAAGAAGAAAGGAACTCTTGTCCTTGCAAGTGGGAACCATGCAAATAATTCTGTTAGAAATTCTGACGAGGCTGCAAGTTTAGCTAGCCAGTTTGATGAAGCTTATAGAGATAATAGACAACTCCAAGTTTTTAGTGGAAAAGGAAGTAGTGTTGGTGTTGGTTGGACAACTCTTCCGGGAACAAAAGGAAGAAAATTATTTGTAATGCATAAGTTTCCGGTAAGGCAAGATGAGGGCTACGGTGTACTTTCTCATTTAAGAAGTATGAATAATGAATCAGACGTGGTTATTGCAGGAGATAGGCACCAACCAATTATCTTTTATGCAGATGGACATGCTGGAGCATTACATCCTGGAATGGAGCCTATAAACACCTATGTTCCTTTTGTTGGGAAGCAAGCAGGAGTTAGAGGAGTAGTTAATGTTCTTTATGATCCTTCTAAACGAGAAACTTATGGTTGGGAAATGGTATTAAACCCAACATTAGAAGCCATTGTTAAAAGGGATAAAATGTTATAAATTTTATTTTCTCTTGCAAAAAATATACTTTAGAAAGGCTTTGTGGGTTTAAATAATTATTGCAGACTATTAATTATATTCTAAAGGTGTATTTGTTTTTAAACTAAAAAATATTTTCTCTTAAAATGGACAGCCTCCAGAAGAGCAGAATTTTTGAAGTGGCTGCTTCTGTTTTTAGTACTTTGGGCAGGGCGGGAATCGATGCTTGGGTTTCTGGATTTCAGGGTAGTGAAGAGGAGAGGGCATATGTTGGTAGGATTTATCAAGCATTATTGGATAATAGCCGAGATTCAGGGAGGGTTCTTTGTTTATATGATTCTAGGATAACAAAAGGTCTGGGTTTAGAAGAGCGAGCAAGATTGCGAGCTTTAAGTGAAAAGTAATTTGCCAACTTAATCTTTAATTCTTAATAACTTTCGTCTAAGATATTAAAGGCTTGAGATTTTTTACCTAATTCTTTTTGTAGTTCTTCTTGAGCTAAATTGAAAATATTTTTTAGATTTTTATATTTCTTTAGAAGTTTTTTTGCGGTTGCAGGACCTATACCCTGAAAACTCTCTAAAATATACTGGATTTGCTGTTTTTTTGTTAAGCCTTTTCTTGAATGAAGGCTTAATTCTTTTTCTTGATTTTGTTTTTTTGCTAAAACTAATAAAAATTTTGCTGTATCCTCGCTATTTTTTGTTTGAATTATCGGAATATTAAAATCTAAAGATATAGAAAGAATCATTCCACGAATTGCATTTATATTAAAATTAATGTTCTCGCTAATTTCTCCTTCTAAAATTAGAATTTTGTTTTTATAAGGTTGCATTTCTCGAAGTTGTATAATTAATCTTTTAGATATCATGCTTGAGACAAAATCACTTGTGGTTTTTCTTTCTATTAAAGTATTTGAAATAATATAATCTCCTACTTTCAAGGATTTTATTTCTATATCTGCTTCTGATTGTTGGAGGTTGGCTAAAACTAAAGAATTTTTTTCATGAATATCTACTATTATTCTTGCCTGTTTGCTTTTCTTTATATTTAATTTGCTTTTTTTCTTGGAGAAGATATCAAATATCATAGTATATTGTGATAAATAAACTAATATTTTTAAGAATATAAAATTAACTATCCCTCTAACTTTTTTTACAATATCTTAAAATTCCTTCGGCAGCTCTTATACCTGAAGCCATTGCTCCGCCAATTCCTCGAGAAAAGCCTGTTCCGTCTCCTGCTAAAAATAAACCCGGCATTGATTCTGATTCAAGATAATCGTCAGTTGCTACTTTTATTCCATGCATTTTTATTTCAGGGCCATAAAGCAAAGTAGAATCTTGGTTTAAGCCTTCCATTAAACCCGGAACACTTAATCTCTCAATTCCATAGCGTAAATCATCCATTATTCTTGCAGGCATGCCTATTCTTACATCTCCGGGGAAATAAAATTCTTCGGGTAGGGTTGGTTTAACTCTCCATTCTAAAACTTTTCCTGGCTTGCTGCTTCTTTCAGATTTTAAATCAGCCATTCTTTGTAAAACAATCTTGTTTATACCTGCTTCTTTGTAAGTTCTAGCAATTTCTCTGCCCCAAGCTGCATTATCTCCATCGCCACGCAATGGCATTCTTACTAAAAGAGCAAAATTAGTATTATTTGATAATCTTGTTGAGGATGAAGCTCCATTTACTAAGCAAAAATCTAATCCTCCCATTTCGGGCCTTTTATCCTTGCCTTCTTGAGCTACTTCGCCATAAGGACATACACAGAAAGTTCTAATTAAATCGCCATTAGGATGTCTAAACTCGAGTTTAACATCTCTTTCAATATCTGTAAGATGTTTTAATACCGCTGAATCTGTTTCTATTCTTAAGCCCACATCAATTGCTCGAGTAGTGTGTTTGACTCCTCTTTTTTTAAGGGTTTCTTGCAACCATGCTGAACCATCTCTACCAGGAGCAACTAAAATATAATCTGCTTGATATTCTTGAGAACCCTGTTCATTTTGAGTGTAGACTTTTCCTTTTTCGAAATCAGTAACTCTTTCTCCTGTAACAATTTTTACTCCCTTTGCTTCAAGTTCTTCTTGAATTGCTCCAATTAGTTCTGGAAGTCTATCAGTACCGATATGGTAATCGTGTGCAACAATATAATCCATATCGTTTCTTCCTGCAAGAGCAGCTATTCTTTCTGCTTCTCTAAGTCTTTCTTGAGAAATTTCTTTAATAGGGCCGTGAATTGGTTCAAAAAATCTCCTAAATATTTCTTTTGCAGCAATCATATAATCTCTATCTCTTTCACCTATTAGCTCGCCAAGATTTGTTCCTATTTGTCTTTTCCCAACAATTGTATCAAAAATAAATTTTCCATCAGAATAAGCACCAACGCCGCCAACTCCACAGGCTCTATCAAAGTCACTTGCTCTTTGTCTTTGTTCAACTCGCTTACCTTGATCAATTAAGGTTATCTCAAGCTCACCTGGTTTAGTATTTTCTGCAAGAGTATAGGCTGCTGCCAATCCTGCCGGGCCCGCACCAAAGATAACGACTTTTTTTGCCATGTTTTTTAAATTTTTATTTTTTAATTTGCCCTGCTAATGTCCTCAATTCTAGGGCCGTGAGAAACTAAGGTTAATTTTGGTTTTCCTGCAGTTGCTCCGGATTCTGCTTGTAATCTTTCTAAAAATTCTTCTTCTCCTTTGAAACCAAGGGTTCTCCAGGCATGGGGGGATAAATCTAGATGGGAAATACATAAGTCTGTTGCTCCGCTTAAAAAAATAGATTTTCTTAAGCTTTTAAAATCGAATTTTCCTGCTCTTCTCACTCTTCCAGAGATGCTTCCAGATTCGCCTCCGGTGTGTAATAATTCGTCTAAAGTCTTCGAGTCTATAATTTCTTCTTTGAGTGGAGCATCTTTTGCTACAGCCGTAATATAGGGTTTGAGGATAAGATAAACTCTTCTAACTGCTTGAGGCGGCAAACCAACTTCACCCAAATAGGCCGAAGTATTAATTGTTCTTGCAGTATTGTAGGGAAAGTATCCTCCGAAGTGTTGGCATAATTCTATTCCATGGTCGGTTTCAAATAAAATATTTCTTCCTTCTGCTAGGGCTCTAAACATTTCTTCAAGAGTATTTGCAGCAAACTTCTTTAGTTCAGGGTCTTCTGCTACAAATTTTGCTTTCTTGTCAATTAAATCATGTTTAGCAGGATTAACTCCGCTTCCAATACTTCCTAATTTCATTAAATTGCTTTGTCTTTCTCTTTCCTTGTGTTCTTCTGTTACTAATTTGGCATTATAATCTATTCCTAATCTATCTGGAGTTAAACCTAATGTTGGTATTTCTGCTTGTAACTCAATTGTTTCACCTGTATGAGGTCTTGTTTCTTTTCCACCGTAGAATAATTTTCTTGCATCAATAAAACTTGAACCTCCTAACAAAAGTCTTAATTTGGGGTTAACTGCTGCACAAGGCAAATGTGCAATGCCCACTCTTTTTCCTTGAATATAAATGCTGTGTCCTGCTTGAGGAGAAGCACTTCGTAAACCTATAGAATAATCTCCATTTAATCCAAGCCAAGCACAGAAATTTCCTTTTCCCTCATCTCCTCGTTGTCCGCCGATAACAACGTCCACTGCTCCTTTATAATTTGCCATAACTTTAGTGGTTTTTTCCTTTTTATAAACAATTAGCTATTCTAAAATATGCTTTGGAGAATAATCGCTTTATTACTTTTTTACTTTTTTATGTAATCTTGAACAACCCTATCGGCGTTTAATGCATCTTCTTGTGCGCCCACCCAATAATCTAAAAAATCTTCTAATTCTGGAAAAGGGACGGGTTTTCTTTTTGCTCTAAATATCTCAAAAGCCATTAAAACCTGTTGAATTTTTAATATAAAAAGATATAGGTATTAGAATAGTGTTTTTTGAACTTTAGAGATGGGAAGCTCATTATCGAGTTTATTTTTTATATCTTGAATTGCATTATGCATCTTTTTTTCTTTGTTTATAGAGGCATAATAATAGGCTTCATCTCTTGTACCTTGAGTAATCAATATAAAAAGTTCCCCCTTCATTAATCTCGCGGTTCGTCCTGCTCGCTGTATTTTGCGAATTGCACTTGGAATAGGCTCATAAAAAATAACGGCATTTACTTCTGGAATATCCAAGCCCTCTTCTCCAATGGATGTTGAGCATAAAACATTTATCTCGCCTGATTTAAATTCATTTATTATTTGGCTTTGTTCTTTTTGATTTAAACCTGTTTTTACTCCTTTGGAATCTTTTTTTGAAGATTGTCCTACGAACATTTTGGATTTTATTCCTGAAGTTGCATTTAACTCTTCTGTGAGCTTTTGTGAGGTTAATCTAAATTGTGAGAAAATTATTACTTTTGCTTTAGAGTTGTTTTTCATTATACTTTCTATTAAGTCTTTTGCTACTTCTATTTTAGGGTGTTCGCGTTTTTTTATTAATAACTCATTTAATAGAATATAAGCTTGGTTAAACTCAGGAGCTCGGGCTAGATGTTGAACTGCTTTGGTTGTTTGCTGTCGGGCTTGTTCAAAAATACTTTTAAAATAATCATTAGCTGAAGTAAGGGTTTGAGTTTCAATTAGTTCTAATAAATGCTCGAGTTTAATTGCTTGACTTGCTGCACTAGCGCCAAGCATCATGTTAAGATTTCTATTTCCTGCATTAATTGATTTCATTATTCCTGCTTGACATTCTAAAATATATTTTTTCATAGGGGGTTTAAATAAGAGCTTTCTATTTTGCAGTTCGCTTATTTTTTTATTAAGCATGGTTTTTATTAAACTTCGTATATTCTCAAGTTCTTTTGGGAATTCTACTTTTATTGTTTTAAAATTAAGCTCTTGTAAGTAGGGTTTTACATCAGGGCTATCTCGGGTACGAAGCTCGATTTTTTCTATTCCTAAATTTTTTGCTATTTGTTGTATTATTGCTTTTTCTGTGCCAGGGCTTGCGGTTAATCCTAAGACTCGGGGATTTTTAGCTTGTTCTAAATATTTTTGAGCGACATAGGTATAGGCATAATTTTTTACACACCTATGGCACTCGTCTTCTATTAACAAACTTGCTTCTTCTAAGTTGTAAAGTCCTTTTTTTATGTCATTGCCTATGCATTGGGGGGTTGAAAAAATAATATCTGAAACTTCCCAAAGTTCTTGGCGTTTTTTTGCATCAACCTTTCCTGTAAATAAATTCATTTCTGCAAATAACTCTGGAAGATTTTTTTTAAAATACTCGAGGTGTTGTTGAGCTAGGGGGCGAGTTGGAGCAAGAAAAAGTGTTTTACTTCCTGGGAAGGTTTTTTGCCTGTTAATTGCAAGCATTAACGCAACCAGGGTTTTTCCTATACCTGTGGGTAAAATAACTAAGCAATTATTGTTTTTACAAGATTCATAAATCTCTTTTTGATATTCTCGGGGTTTAATATTGCTTAGAGTTTCAAATGGCATAGAATTACTCCTGTTGGTTTGTTAATAAATTTATTTATGGTAAAATGATCAAACTTATTATTGCTATTAGGATAGCTGAGAAAGCATATAGGGGTTTTGAGGCAAATAATAATTTGGTTCCATCTAAAGAACCTAGGGGCACTAGACTATAAGCTGCATAGTATAATGCCCACTTTGAAATTCCTTGGAGTAAACTATAATTGAAAAAATCAGTTACGATTGAAACTATTAAAAGACCTACAAGACTATAAAAAATTATTAGGGCTTCATCCCAATCATTTATATTGGTGAATCGGTGTTTGCCGTACTTTTTAGCTGCTTTGGCTGGAAGTGCTTTTATATTGAATTCTAAAATTGTTAAAAATTTTACAAATCCGCGCGATAAAAACGCTATAAGTAAGGGTAATATTAGCCCCATAGTAACTGGTCTTTTTAAGTAAGCTCTTCGGGTTATCCAAAATCTACTCAAAGCCCAAAATTTAAATTCTATTTCTGTATCTATTTTTTTCGCTACTAATTTTTTACAGATAATTGAGGTTAATATAACTACTATTGAAATGACTAAAGAATTCAGAAGAGTTGAAACAATTAATTGTCCTTTGTTAAAACTTAGTAACAAAGTCATCAAGATTATTGCCCCAATTATTACTCCAACTTCTCCTTTTTTAACCATTCTAAATTAAGGTTTAATTCCTATAAAAAGCTATCTGCGTTTCTTTATTTTTATTTTCCTCAAAAAGAGTATATATCAAAATATTTTTTCTAAAAGAGAAAAGTATATAAATACCCTTTTTTTAAAAGTGGTATGCTAAAAATAAAAAAGATCAGTTCAATGCTTGGAAAAAGAGTATTTACTGATAGCGGTGATTTTTTCGGAGAAATCGAAGAAGCTGTTCTTGCTGAAAACAAGATAGACAGCTGGAGAATTCGAGTATCTCGAGAGATGATTCGAAATTTGAATGGTGCAAGAGGAGTAATAGTGCCTCACCAATTCGTAAAGGCAATTGGAGATGTTTTTGTTGTTAACAAAGCAAGTCTTCCAATAGCTGATGTAGAAGAGGGCTTCTCTGAATCTGAAACAATGGATTTAAGCCAAGGAAACTCTGGTTTAAATTAAATTCAAATAAAAAATGGCGAATTTTCTAACGCTACCACTATTTAAAGAATTAATACTACCATTTGTCTTAATTTTTGTTTTAATCTTTGCTATTCTTCAAAAATCAAAACTTCTTGGAGACGGAAAAACACAAGTTGATGCTTTAATAGGGTTTGTTGTTGCCGCTTTACTTGTGGGTTTTAGCCAAGCAGTAGATTATATTGCGCAGTTTACTGTATTCCTTTCAGTTGGACTAGTAATCTTGTTTGTTTTCTTAATGTTATTTGGATTTGCAAGAGGAACCGGAGATGGAGACCCTTTAAAAGCTTTGAAATTGCAGTATTGGATTTTAGGGATTATTTTTGTTGCAGTAATTGTTGGCGCATTAATTATAACTAATACTTGGGGAACTGTATCTACGTTTTTTACAACTCAGGGAACAGGGCAAAATTTATTATTCCTTGTTTTAATTATTGCAGCGGTTATCGCGGTTGTTTTCAGCGGAAAAAGTGGTTCTAGCAAACCAAGTAATTCTTAATTGATTAGATAACAAAAGATATATAAAGACTTAAGTTTTAAAATAATTGAAGGTATAAAAAGAAAAATGGTGTTTGACGTAACTTATATATTAAATCAATGGGCGGCTTCAGGAGTATTTGCTTATGTGCTTCCTTTTTTAATTGTTTTCGCTGTTATTTATGGTGTTCTTAGTAAGACAAAAATCTTCGGTGAAGAAAACAGAGGAGTTAATATTGTTCTTGCTCTTGCAGTCGGTGCTTTATCTTTGGTTGGAGATTATGTCCCTATGTTTTTCCAAAGAATCTTTCCTAATTTAGGAATTGGAATCAGCTTTTTAGTTGCAGCTATTGTTCTAATAGGATTATTCATGACTAATGAAAATGAAACTATAAAGAAAACTGCCAATTGGATTATTGCTCTTGTTGCAATAACTATATTTATTGTTGTTGCTTATAGTTCTATGAGCGATTATGCTTTTGGCGGAATATATATTTGGCAAGAATATGGTAGTGCAATTGTTGTCTTGGGTATTTTAATTGGATTAATCTATTGGGTAACCAAGGCAAGATAACTCTCTTTTATTTTTTTAACTACTTTTTAACTTTGACTGCAATGCCCTTTACCATTACAAAACAAACTATCACTATAGATACTACAAAAACTAAAAAGTCCTGAAAATTTTGAGTATAAACTCGGTCTTTCAATTCTACTAATCCTGAATTTAGTCCACGATCAGAACTTCCGGGTAATAGATTACCTAGGGTTGGGAAGGTGTCAAAGGCTAGAGATAAAGTAATTAAAATAGCTACAGCAAAACCAATCCAGGCAAGTGTTTTTTTGAACGGAGAATTATCAAAGTTCACGAAAACTAAAGCAAGTGTAATAAAGAAAGTTATCACTGCAATTATAGTTATTAAAGGTAATAAGGCAATAGTGTATTCCACTAGAACATCAGAAGAGATTAATATAAAAGATAAAAGTAATGCAAGAATAGCTGTAGTCCAATTGCTGCCTCCAAATTCAAGTTTCTTTAAACCTGCAAATATAATTATGAAACTTGCAATTAAAACTAGTAAAGGTGCATAGTATTCTGCGAAACTGAATTGTATCATATTTACTTCAGTTTTGGTTTATTTATAAAGCTTTTGGTTTGTTGTAACTATAGAGTGGTTATTTGATTTAAAACAGGGGGGATTAATAGAATTTAAAAAGACAGAGCGATTATTTAAGTAAAAGAGCATGCCACAATCAGTTACTCATGTATTAATAGCAATTATCTTACTTAGTTTGTTTAGAGATATCTTTTTTAAGGGCAAGAAAAAGGAGAAATTTCCCTTACATTATGTTTTGATAGGAGGTATTGCTTCGCTTATACCGGATTTAGATGTACTTGCTTATTATATTCTTAATTTTTTTGGTTTTACTTTAGAACAGGTTCATAGAACCTTCTCGCATAATCTATTTATTGTTATTTTTTTCCTATTACTTGGTTTTTTATTTATGAGTTTTAAGAATAAAGAACTGGGAAGACACCATCTTAAATTATCTTGGGTTTTCTTTGTAATTAGTTTTGGAATTTTTACTCATCTTGTTTTGGATGCATTAATAGCTGGAGTGATAATGCCTTTTTATCCCATATCTGATTTGGCTATTGGACTTAATTTAATTAATTTTTTACCTTCTGCTTGGAGGGGTAGTTTTATTCCGGCTATAGACGCTGTTCTTTTAATTTTTTGGCTTATTTATTTGGAAATAAAACACAAAATTAGTGATTTTATTTAATTCGCCATTGTTAGAATTATCTAAAGTAGTCTTCTACACTTACTCTTGAATCGGCTTTTCTGTTTTTTGATTGTTGTGCTTGTGGTTTCTTTTTAAATTGTTTTTCTGGTGGGTTTGTTGTGGGCGCTGGTTCTTCATATTGTTCTTGAGATTCTTGGGCTTGATTTTTCAAATCTTCTTGATAGCCTCGTTTTTTATCCATTAATGGATTAATCATTTTAGAAAAACTATTCTGGGTTGCTTGAAGTTCTTCAGAAACACTAGAAATGGCTTCCCCATATTCACCCATCTTGCGAATTATTGCTGATTGTAGTTCTTGTATAATGTTCTCGATTCTTGCTAATCTTGAGTCTATTCCTTGAACTTGAAATTTCATTTCTGTTTTAATTTTACTTAAAGCATCCATATCTTGCTTAATCTTTTTCAAACTATCTTCAATTTCTTGTCTAGTTATGTCGCGGACAGTTTCCATATCAATTGCTTGTTGATAGTAAACTTGATCATATCCTTGCTGGGTTTGATCATAGCCGTCTTGCGCATAGGCTTGGGTTGGGTCTTGATAGAATCCTTGAGTATTATCTTGGCCAGGATAATAATTTTGATTTTGATATCCTTGACTTGGAAGTGGTGCTGCTGTACCTCCTTCGGATTGCTCCATTATGCTTGGTTGCATTGCTTGTTCTTCTCCTTGTGCTTGTTCATTAGGATAAATCGCGGATTTTATTTTTGATTGTCCTAGTGCATCATTAACTTCTCTAGGAGAAATGCCTTCTTGCATTAGGGTATCGGCTACCTGGCTATCGCTCATTCCTGTTTGTTTCATTTTTCCTATTCTATCAAGTAATGCCATCTTTTTTCTATAAGTAAAGGTTTATTGGGTTTTTAATTATTGTTGTTTAATTAAATTATTTTTTTAGTGCTTTATTTATCATTCTCTCTACATCTGATATCCTGGCTAATTCAAGAGGTTGAAACATTTCAAATTGTCTTTTTAATATATCAAACTCGTTTCTTCTCACGAGATTGTCGGAATTTTCAAGAATTCCTTGTAAGGTTAATCTTATCCTCTTTAGCTCAGATTCTATTTCCAGTATTTTGGCCTTTATTTCTAAGAATTCTTGATCTATATCATTTCTTTGATTTACTAAATTTTCTCCGATTAAGAGTACTCTGTCTTTCAATATGTTTTCTTTTTCTTCTATATCTCTGATTTTTACACTGATATCTGAAAGAAATGCACTATAATCGGGAATTTGTTCATTTTCAGCCATCTTTTCTATTTAAGTAGTATCTTGGGGTTTAAAATTCTTGTTATTTTTCTCCTTTATATTTATCCTAGCTAGTTTTTCTATTATTCTGTAACATGAAAAACTATTTAACCTACTTGAGTTTTATGTTTTTGTAAAAAAGAGAAATGTTATTTAAACCAGGCACACCGCTTTACGCATACGAAGTTGAAAAAGAAGCTGATGAAGATGTAATGTACATTAATTTCTTAGGAGCACCTTTGGTTCCTAATATTGCTGATTCCCAAGAGATTATGGCACAAGTAATAGATTATTTGATAAAGACACCAAATGTTTCAAGAATAGTTTTTGTTCAGCAAAGAAATTATAGTTATGATTATAGCCAATTGGTTTTTTTAAGGGAAATTGCTAACCTTTATACTCGATTGGTAAACGAAGAAAGGGTTTTATCACCCAATAAACTTTCTTATAATAATCCCAATGAGCTTGCGGTAAGATATAATTTTATTACTTATTTACTTGGACTTCTTAAATCAGACCCGCTTGCTTGTTTTTTTGAATTAAAGAATGCTGTTGCTAAAGAGAAATCTCTTTTGGCATCTCTTGGTTCTAATAAAAATACAGAATACGATAATTTACTTTATCTTAGACTTTTGGAAAATTTTATTCAGTTTCTTTTGAATTTGAGATTTTTTGGTGCTATTGAAAAATATCTCGAAGATTATAAGTTTGGGGATAGAAAAATTTATTCTTATATTTTCAGACCGGATATTATCCCTAATTTTACTTTTACAAGACTTGTTTCTCAATTACCTAGAGAAGCTAAGATAGTGGATCAATATCAGGTTGGAGAAGGATATGATATCTCAGTAGTCACGATACTAAAAAAATCTGAAGAAGTTAAATATTTTTATCATTTAATGCCTCCCGAATACTCGTTAAAAGAGGACCATCATTTACTCCTAAATCTTGCAAGAAATGTTTTAATTGAACATCAACCTAAAGCAGAAGAATTTACCGATCCTGAGAGAACCAGGCAAGTATTTTTTAATGTTTCGCGAGATTTAGTTCGCGAACTTGCGGACAATCAAGGAATAAAACTTAGTTATTCAGACATAAACAAATTAGCCATGATTTTAGTTAGACATACAATTGGATTTGGTTTAATTGAAGTATTATTAAAAGATAAAAATTTACAAGATATTGTTTTAAATGCACCAATAACTCAGAATCCTATTTTTTTAAGGCATAATGATTTTGATGAATGTTCTACTAATATAATTCCTAGTCAAGAAGATGCAGACTCTTGGGCAGCTAAATTTAGAATGATTTCAGGCAGGCCTTTAGATGAAGCTAATCCTATTTTAGACACAGACTTGTCTATTGGGGAGATAAGAGCAAGAATTGCGGTTGTTCAGCAACCTTTATCTCCAAGTGGTATTGCTTATGCTGTTAGACGTCATAGAGAATCGCCTTGGACATTACCTCTTTTTATAAAAAATAAAATGATTAATTCTTTTGGAGCAGGACTTATGAGTTTTTTAGTGGACGGTTCTAGAACAATGTTAGTTGCTGGAACAAGGAGCTCAGGTAAAACTTCGCTCTTAGGAAGTTTAATGCTCGAGATAATGCCAAAATATAGAATAATTACAATAGAGGATACTCCTGAACTTGCAGTAGATACAATGAGAAAGCTGAATTATGATATTTTAAGGATGAAGGTTAGGAGTGCTTTATTACAAACAACTAATGAGGTATCTGCTGATGAGGGAATTAGAACTTCACTTAGACTTGGGGATTCTTGCCTGATTATTGGTGAGGTTAGAAGTCAGGAAGCTCGAGCATTATATGAAGCAATGAGAATTGGGGCTTTGGCTAATGTTGTTGCAGGAACAATTCATGGTGCAAGCCCCTATGGTGTTTTTGATAGAGTGGTAAATGATTTAGGAGTTCCTGTAACTAGTTTTAAAGCAACAGATTGTATTATTGTTGCTAATCCTGTTAAAACTCCGGATGGAATGCATAGCGTAAGAAGAGTTTTACAATTAACAGAAGTAAGAAAACATTGGACTCGAGATCCTCTAGAAGAAAAAGGATTTGTAGATTTGTTGAAATATAATGTTGAGAAAGACGAGCTTGAGCCGAGTGAAGATTTAATTAATGGTGATAGCGAGATAATTAAGAATATTGCGGCAGGAGTTAAGAGCTGGGCTGGAAATTGGGATGCAGTTTATGATAATATTTTACTTAGGGCTAAGATTAAAGCAGAAATAGTTAATCTATCGGAAAAAATAGGCAAGCCAGAGATTCTTGAAGCAGGATTCAATGTTCTAAGTAATAGTATTTTTCATCAGGTTTCTGATAAGATTACTGAAGAAATAGGTTTGCCTCTCGGAGAAAAGGTTTTCCCTGAATGGCAAAAGTGGGCGATTAATGCTGCTAAGAAGATTTAGTTTTGTTATGTGTAATTCTTACTTTTTTATTATGTTTATTCTGCGTCAGTTTAATGGGTGGTGTTGGTTTCGAATAGTTAAATAGGTTAAGTAAGTCAAGTAGAAAAAACAAACCTACAATGCCTGCAAATCCAAACAGAAAGAATTAAAGATAATAAATAGTTTGGTATGTTTAATTAACTTATGCGCGGTGTTGTTAATAAGTTGCAGTTATTAATTGCCTAAGCGAGGCAGCAGCCGAGCGAGAATAAACATTTATATAGATTATTTATCTAATCTGGATGTAAAAAAGAGGGAGAAATGGCAAAAAGTACTGAAGATATTTTAAAAAAATACGGTGGAGTTTTAAGTAAAGGAACTAGCTCTTCTGTACTTAGTAATTATAGTCCTGCTTCAAGCGATATTTCTGCGGAATTTACACAATTTAAACAAGATATGCTTCCTAATTTTTCAAGGTATGAAAAATTATGTAAAAATATTGGCGGGAGTCTAAAGATTAAATTAGCTTCTAGCGATGAAAAAAGAATACAGACCGAGATTGAAGGGGCACATCTAGATATTACTCCAAGTAATGTTGTAAGCTTGGCTTTTTTATCTTCTATTTTGATTTTTTTAGGTGGCTTGATTTTGACAGTTGCTATTTATCTTTTTACTAGTTTTTTCAGCTTCTTACTTTTATTTTTAGCAATGCTGACTGCAGGATTTGTTTTTTATTATTTTTATGGTGCTCCAAAAAGATTGGGTAACGAATGGAGATTAAAAGCAGGTTCACAGATGGTTCCCTGTATACTTTATACTGTAGTTTATATGAAACACACCAGTAATTTAGAAAGGGCAATAAGATTTGCAAGCCAGCATCTCGAACCTCCTCTTGCTTTAGATTTAAGAAAAGTTTTTTGGGATGTTGAAATAGGTAGATTTTCTAGTATAAAACAGAGTTTAGATAATTATCTGGAAACTTGGAGGGGAACTAGCCCAGAATTTGTTGAGAGTTTTAATTTAATCGAGTCTAGTTTGTATGAACCAAGTGATGCTAGAAGGGTTGAAATTTTAGAAAGAGCATTGCAGGTAATTCTTGACGGGGTTTATGATAAAATGCTTAAATTCTCACACGATGTTAAAGCACCTTTAACTAATCTTTATATGTTGGGTATTGTTTTACCAACCCTTGGACTTGCTTTATTGCCCTTGGGTTCGGCTTTACTTGAAGGAGCAATTAAGTGGTATCATGTTTTTGTTATTTTTAATTTACTTATACCTTTTATGGTTTTTTATATGACTAATGATATTATGTCGCGCAGGCCAGGAGGTTATGGCGAGTCGAGTATATTAGAATTAAATCCCTTATATCCTAAATATAAATCTAGAAGACCCTATCTCAGGGCTGCTTTAATTAGTGTTCCAATTTTTATTTTGGGAATTCTACCTTTCCTTTTGCATTATACTGGTTTGGCTTCTCTTTTAGGATTACAGGAAGATTATACTTTTATGGAATTGGGAGTAGGATTTTTAGGTAACATAAAGGTTTTTGACTTTGTGAACGGAATGCCAATGGGCCCTCTGGCTTTGTTATTTAGTTTGTTTATTCCTGTTTCTGTATTTTTGTTTTTTTCTATAGCCTATTCTGGAAAAACTAAAGAAATAATAAAATCACGAGATTTTTCTAAGCAATTAGAGGACGAATTTAATAATTCCTTATTCCAACTTGCTAACAGAATTGGAGATGGAACTCCTGCTGAACTTGCTTTTGGCAGAGTTATTGAAAGTTCAAGAGGACAAGTTACTGAACAATTTTTTAAGCAAGTTAATTCTAATATTCAAAGTTTAGGTATGGGTCTTGAACGTGCTATTTTTGATCCAAAAAGAGGGGCGATTATTAATTATCCTTCAAATCTAATTTCGACTTCTATGCATATTTTAATTGAAGCGGTAAAAAAAGGATTAAAGGTTGCTGCGCAATCTCTGATGAGTATTGCAGATTATGTTAGAAATATTAAAAAGATTAACGATAGACTTAGGGATTTACTTGCTGATGTAGTAAGTGATATGAAGAGTAATATGACTTTCCTTGCTCCTTTACTTGCAGGAATTGTTGTTGGGCTTGGCGGGATGATAACTTTAATTTTAAGTAAACTCGATGCTGTTTTAAGTTCTGCTGAAATTTCTGGAGCAGATCTTTCAGGATTTGGAAATATTGTTAGGATTAAAGATTTGTTCCCGGTAGATGCTATGATCCCCCCTTATTTCTTACAAATTTCAGTTGGACTGTATATAATTGAAATAATTTTTATTCTCACTAAAGCTTTAGTTACAGTTGATGCTGGTGAAGATAAACTAAAAGTTACCTATGATATTTCTAAAAATCTTTTGAAGGGCGGATGGCTGTACTTGATTGTTTCCTTAATTGCAATAATCGCTTTGAGTTTACTTGCAGGGGTTGCCTTGAGTAATCTGACAATATAAATCACACATTGTTTTTGTTTATATAGAAATCCTTAAATAGTTGTTTTGATTATATCTTTTATGAGAAATAACTATGTTTTACCTTATCCTCCTTTCGAACCTTTTGATAGGGATGAACATGTTGTAAGAGGGCTTAAAGCGTTGGGGGATGTTCCTTGCAGAGCAAGAATGCCGACAGAAGCAGAAGTGCAACAGGCATTGCTTGAAGGCGCTGAAAGAGAAGCAGAAAGGTTAAGAAGATTGGGTATGGGCCGTTTTTTAGTGGGTGTTTTGAATAGGTCTCCAAAAGCTCTTTCTAAGGAACCTCTTTTTATTGAAGGAAGAGGCTATTGGCCGCCTGCTTCTGCTAGTTCATAATTTTTATTAGTTTTTAATTAACTTTTTTGTTTTAATCTTTTATTTTGGGGTTTATTCTACAATTGGGTTAAGAAGAGAAAGGGGGCTTATTATTACTTCCATTAATAACCTTTAAATAATTGGGTTTCTTGAGGAATTTATGAAAGGTAAAAAGGGAGTGGAGTTGGCTTTGAATACTATTATTTTAATTGTTTTAGCAATAATTGTACTTGTTGCTCTTGTGCTATTGTTTAATCGCTCTTCTGGTAGTTTTGGTGAGAAGATGGATTCATTTTTTACTTCAAGTAATGTTGATTCAGTTGTAAGCCAATGTGATACTCTTGGAGAGCAAGAACGAAAATATGAATTTTGTTGTGTTAATAGGACTGTCAAGCTATCCAAATCTGAGAAATTAGAGTTAACTTGTTCTTTAGCTAGTGAGAAATCTTGGGGTTCTAGTATAAATAAATTGGTTTGCACTGGTGCTTGTTAAGTCATGCTAAGTTTTTTTAGAAATAAAAAAGCTATGGAACTAAAAGTCCTTGGTTATTGGATAATCGGGGCAATTGCTCTTGCTATTTTAGTATTTGCTTATATAGCCGCAAAAAACCACGGAACATCGTTACTAGAATTTATAAGAAATTTTTTGAGGTTACACTAAAATGTTAAAAAATAAAAAAGCAGCTGAGAGCTTGGCAATTAGTAAAATTATTACTCTAATCTTGGTTTTATTAGTTATAGTAGCAGTCGTATTATTCTTTACCAAACCAGAAATATTTGGATGGATAAGAAATCTTCCAGGTTTTCAACAAAGTCCGGATAATGAAAATACGCTTACTCCTACACAAATAAAAGCTCTTAATTATGAATTAATAGGTAAGATTGAATTAAAACAAGAAAGTGTTAAAGATTTTTACATTATTTTTTTAGATAATGTTGGAACTTCTGAAAAACCAAGTTATAAGGAAATTCCTAGCAATCTTTATGTTGAATTGAATGAAGGACAAGGCGAGATTATTATAAATGTTCCGGGCGCTTGGAATGATAAGACTCTTGGAACAATTAAGAATTATTTCTTTGTAATTAATTCAATATATTATCATAAATATATTGGTTCGGTCGATGTAAATGAGATTTATGTTCGAAAATTAGAAGGCGCGAAAATAGTGGGGGCAGAAATATTTAAAAGCAAAAGTAAAGAGTTGTTGCCTGAAGATCCTATTGTAACTTTAATTTCACAACTTAATACTATTTATTTTAAATCTAAAAATATTGCGGATAAAAGTCTTCTCTTGGTTGCAAAAGAAGGCGAAGAAGGTAGGATTTTAATAGAGAACTCAAAAGAAAATAGCCTTCTTTATGTGGGTAATAGCAGGAAACTTTTGGCAATGGTAATGTCTGATGGGAAGGTTTATGTTCGTAAAAGTTATCTTGTAGACTCTTACTATACTTTTGATTCTAGAATAACTTTTGGTGAAGAACTAGGAGATACTGGTTTTTATTTAACCAATTTAGTCTATAAATCAGGTAAATTAGAAATAATTAAAAATAATTCTTAAAATGATAAACAAAAAAGCAATTGTTTTACCAGAAGTTTTGAAGTTAGTTATTGCAGTTTTCTGCATAATACTTCTTCTTTATTTAGCATTCGGACTTTATGGTATTTTTACAAGAGGTTCTGAAATAGAACAGGCTAAAGCAATATTAGAAGATATTGCTGGCAAAGGAAAGGCTTTAGCTAATGGTGCTCAAGCTCAATATCTTATTACTAATTTAAAAGATTGGTCTATTTTTTCTTTTAAAGAAGAAGAGAGTAAACCTTCTTCCTGCGGAGATTCTAATTGCCTTTGTCTTTGTAAGGAAGGTAGGCAAGATTGTTTTAAAACAGGTCAATGTAAATCAACTAAAGAAAAATTTTATTTTTATCAGCAAGGGTTTGAACAATATGATAATATTTATCCTTGCTTTGTTATTTTAAAAACACCCTTGAACCTTTTAATAAAGAATGATTCTGGAAATATCCTTATTTATTCAGAAGAGTATAAGTTGGTTGGTCAAAATATTAAGCTAATCGAGATTTTAAGTTCTTCTGCACAGTATAAACCCCAATATGATTCCAATGTTCATGATGCAGATATTTCTTATATACTCGGTCTTTATGTTGATGAGCCCGGCGGAGTTTATAGCAATTATCCTTTAAATGTTCTTAACGAATATTTTTCCGAAAAAACCAATTCTCTTGCTTTCAGAATGGAAATTTCTAATGTTGGTGGCTTTAATAGTAATAGCGTTATTACGAATACAGGCATGGCTTTTGGCTGGGATGGCTCTAGCAAGGTTTTAGATTTGGGTTCTGCTCAGCTTACTTCTCCAAATGGAAAAAGTTTTGAAGTAAAATTAAAAATCTGGGAATTGGGGGTTCCTGAATGTAAGTCTTAAATAAATCCTAATACAACTCTTAATACAATGGTAAATCTTTTTAAAAATAAAAAAGGCGAGGAAAATCCAGGAAGCCACTTTTTTTTATGGCTATTAAGAATTGCTCTTTTTGCCATACTTGCTTTTGGGGTTAAATTACTAGTTGATAATCTCACTGCATAGATTTTTAATGTTGAAATCTTTTGATTATTTAAAATGGGAAAGGATAAAAAAAGAAAAGGGGAAATAACGATAGCTTGGATAGTAACTATCGTGCTTCTTGTTCTTGGATTCATGATGGTTCTTATTTTTTTCTATAACCTTGGTGGAACTGGTGCAATGGATAGGGAAGTTTGTCATCAATCGGTAATATTCAGAGCTACTATTCCTGAATCGACTCAGGGGTTTCTTCCTTTAAAATGTAAAACTAATAAAATTTGTATTACTTCAGGATTACTGGGGGGAGAGTGCGCAGATTTTATTGGTGAAAAAGGTATAACTCGAGTGAGGGTTAGAAATGAAGAACAGATAGAACAAATTTACGCACAAGAAATTTTGGATTGCTGGAGCACCATGGGCGAAGGCAAATTAAATTTGTTCTCCCAAACTCTAGCTAAAAATTTTGGATTCGGAACCGTTTCTCCAAGTTGCATTATCTGTACAAGGATAGCCTTTGATAAATCTAGAATAAAAGAACCTGAATTTGATTTCTCAAAAATTGATGTTGGCAGTTATATGATAACGCATAAGGTTCCTGGCGAGGAGAAAACTTATATGGAATATATTTCTGGCGCTGGAGGATTATATAACTTTAAGGATTCATTAAATTCAGATATCTCTTTCGGAGATTTTAATTATCAAAAAGATGGAAATACTCTTAAGTCAGAAGGCTCCTCTATAAAACCTGAAGACTTAAAAGAACCGGTTTCAGATTATTCTGCATTTAATAAAGAGTCTGCAATAGTTTTTATGCAGATATCTGCTCCACAATACGGCACCAGTCTTAAAAATAGCGCAACTGCTCTTTTAGGAGGATATGGAGCAAGTAGAGTATTAGCTCCTACTTGGACTAAACAATTAGCTTCTGGGCTTTTTAAAAATCCATTGGTAGCGCTTATATCTGCTGCAGTTGGAATAGGGTTACAACAGTCAAATGTAGCTTATAATAGGCAGATAACCGCTAGTTATTGTGGGGATTCTAAAATTGGCGACGATACCTATGAGGGTTGTTCAGTTGTAAGAAGCGTAGATTATAATGTTAGTGAGATTGCGAAATATTGTTCTAATATAGAGAGTATCCCCTAATTTAAGATGAAAAACTTTATTAAAAATAAAAAAGGGGATGAAATAATCTCCAAACAATTAATTTTTCTTATTCTAAATCTGATTTTTTTACTTGCAATTATGTTTTTTATTGTTCGGGCTAGCACCGGTGCTGCTGTTTTAGAAGAAACAAGTGCTAAAACAGTTGCTATCTTAATAGATTCAATGAAACCAGGTACAGAAGCTAATTTTTCTCTAACAAAGTTATATGATTTCGCAGAAAAAAATAGATATAGTGGGCAAGTTATTTCTATAGATAGTAATACCAACACAATTCACATTCAGGTACTTGGATCAGGGGGATATAATTTTCAATTTTTATCTTCTTCAAAGTCTTTTAGTTACTATGTAGATAAATCTCAAGAGAATCAGGAGGTTCTTGTTCTAAAAAAAGTTTAAAATGCTATCTAAAAAAATTGGAAGAAAGGGTAATTTATTGTCTGTTTGGTGGTTTTTGGTACTTGCAGTTATTGGGGCAGGAATGATTGCAGGGACTTCAATATTTTATGCTAGCGACATTGATATTCGGGTTTTACAGTCTGAAATTATTACAAATAAAGTAGTTGATTGTTTAATAAATAATGGCCAAGTTAATCCTAGCGTATTTTCAGAAGACTTTAATTTTTTTGATACCTGTGATTTAAATAGAAATCTAATCGAAAATTCTGGCTTCTTTTATATAAAACTCTCTATTAGTGGAGTTAATTCTAAAAATTTAGTCTTCGGTAATCGTGCTTTTGAAGAGGATTGTTTATTTGCTTCACAATTAAATGCTAAGGCCTATCCTCTTTGTACTCAAAAAAAGATTTCTTCGTCTTATTTGGGTGAAAAAGTTAACATTGAAATGACTACGGGTTCAAACTATAAATTTGTTAAAAAATAAAAATGAAATCAAATAAAATAAAACTTAGAAAGGCACAAACTCCCTCTACTCTTACTTGGGTGGTGGGTTTTATTATTATATTTTTTATTATTTTTCTATTTGTAAGCTTTTCTGTTGGGATGGCTGCCCCAAGAAAAGCAGTTTCAAGTGTTTCTGGACTCTTTGGTAAAACTGAAAGGTCTTCAAGTCTTTTAGTGGAAGCAACTACCTCTGCTGCTTTTTCAAATTTTAATCAAATAATTTTATTTAAAGAAAGACAAACCTCTCTTAAACAAGAAATTTTAAGTTATGTAAAAGGCGAAGTATCTTATTCTGAACTAGGAAGCTTTATCGCTTCGTTGAATCAAGAGATATTCAAAGGTTCTAACTTTGTTTTTCATTCGGTTTCTATCAATGATAAATCCATTTTTAATAAAGAAGCAGACCCTACAATACAATCCAAATGTCTGTCTCCAAATAGCATAGTCTTTTTTTATCCAAGCGAGGATAAATTTATTAAAATAAAACTAGGTCTGGTTGATTGTGAGGGTTATGTTCAAAAAAGCTTAACAGAGTCGGCATTAGACAAGGCTGCTGAAAGAGCTGCAAGGGGGACTTCAATAACATGATGTTTAAAAGAAAGAAAGGAGATATTGCAATTACAATTTTAGTCATAATGACTGTTTTACTCGTAGGTTTTGCCTTATTTATGTTTATGACTTCGAAAGCTAGTAATCAAGAGAAGATACAGGGTTCTTCAGAGTTGTTGCATATTTATTCAGAACAACAAGGGATTGAATTCACCATGAGGGCTGTTGCAGAAAAAGTTTTAACAGAAAATCAAGGGGCAAAATTTGGGACTTCAGACTTTATAGTTCAGTTCAAGCAAGAATTCTCAAATCAAGCCGAAGGAATTAAAGAATTAGAAGAATATAATCTTCAAGTACAAGAAGGAAATTATGCTAAATCAAAAGTTGAGGGAAATAAACTATATTTTTATCTTTCTGGATTTAGGATTAGTAAGGTTATAGATGCCAATAAGGATTTCGGAATAGAGGCGGTTAATTTTAACACAGACGTTGTTTTTGAGATAGATTTTTAAACCCCAGAAACATATATGGTTAGATACAAAGAGGAACATGAGAAACTTATTGAATAAAAAAGCTCAGGAAATGAGTGTTGGTACAATAATTGTAATTATTATTGCTATTGTTGTATTGGTTTTCTTAATATTTAGTTTTACTAGAAGCGGCGGAAGTTTGATGGATAATATTAAAAATTTCTTTGGTTCAGGTACAAATGTAGATACTATTAAAAATGCTTGTACTGCGGCATGTTCTACTAGTCAGGTTTATGAGTTCTGTGGAAAATCAAGAACAATTAATTTAGACGATAAGCGTTCTTTTAGAGGAAGTTGTTCTACTCTGAGAACTAATGTGGGCGAGGCAGGACTTGAAAGTTGTCCAAATGTGGATTGTGCTGAAACTTCATTAAAAGATGATGGTGTCCTTAACTGTGACTGGAAGTCAAAGAACCCTGGATGCGGAACCGCAAAAGATTTTACTTCTCAAATACAAAATTCAGAAATGCATGATGTAAAGACTGAGGTTTGCTGTGAAAAGACAGTTGCTAATATTGAAGAAACAGGAACAGAATAAATTCAATTTTAATTAAACTTTTAAACCCTTTTTTCCTATTCTTATAATGGGTGATGATTTTTATTCTTCAGGTAGTGAAAGAAGAAATAAAGGTAAGGACAAGAAAAAAAGACGTAAACTTTTTCCTTATAAGCATGGCGGTAAGTTTAGAACATCTGAGGTTAATCAAATAAACTCTGGAAATAATAATTAATAATTTATATCTAATGGACTTATTTTTTATGCAATTCTTATTCAATCTCAACCTTAAAGAGATATTAACAAGTTATAATTGGTTTTTAATCATAGGGGTTTTGTTTTGGGTTTTAATTGCTGTTATCCAGGATTTTAGGAAGAGAGAGGTTGCTAATTGGTGGAACTTTAGTCTAATTGTCTTTATTTTGGCTTATAGGTTCTTTTTATCTATTGAACTAGCTAACTGGGGTTTTTTTGTTTGGGGTTTGATTGGAGTGGTTGTTGGTTTTATATTGGCTAATATTTTTTATTATGCTAGGGTTTTCGCCGGCGGGGATGCTAAACTCTTAATAGCCCTTGGCGCTTTTTTACCTTTAACAAATAATTTTAATCAAAATATTTGGATATTTTGCTTGTTTATTTTTTTCTTTATACTGGCCGGAAGTATTTATGGCTTGATTTATAGTTTAACTTTAATGTTTTTACATCTGGGGAAGTTTAAGAAAAGTTTTATAATTTCTTTCTCTAAGTATAAGATTCAGACACTATCTTCTATCTTGTTCTTTGCAATTGTTTTTGGAGTATTCTTTTTATTTAATCTAGCAATTGGTATGATTTTAGCAGGGGTGATGATTATTTTGCCTATTTTATTATTGGCTGCTAAGGCTATAGAGGAATCTTGCTTAACTAAATTTCCCCCGGTTTCTAACTTAACTATTGGAGACTGGTTAACTACTAAAGTAAAGATTGGAAAAAAAATAATAAAGCCTAATTGGGAAGGTTTAAGTGAAGAAGAACTTAAAATAATTACTAAAAGATTTGGAAAAAACAAGAAGGTTGAAATAAAATATGGTATTCCTTTTACTCCGGCTTTTCTATTTGCTATTCTTCTCTTAATCTTGCTTGCGATGTTATAATTAATAAAATAATATGATAAACAAAAATAAAAAAGGGATTAGTAAATGGCGAATAATACTTATAATTCTGGGAATTGCCATCGTTTTTTTAATAGCTGACTTTATTCTTGCAAGAGCCCTTTGGGCTAGACAGGTAGATGACTTCTCTCCACAAATATATTGCGAGAAAGAGATAATAGAAAAGAGCGAGATTCTAATGGTAATTCCACTTTATAATAATATTTCAATTGCCGAAAATAAAACTTGGTGTCAGGAAATATTAGCTTTGAATAAAACTCTTGGGATGCATGGGGTTTATCATACTTTCCAAGAATTTTTAGAGATTCGTGACGAAGATTATATTAAAAATGGTATGCGGGAGTTCAAGAAATGCTTTGGTTTTTATCATACTTTCCAAGAATTTTTAGAGATTCGTGACGAAAATTATATTAAAAATGGTATGCGGGAGTTCAAGAAATGCTTTGGTTTTTATCCTACTTTGTTTGAGGCTCCACAACTTGCTTTAAGCAAGGATAATGAAGTTAGATTGGGGTCTTTAAATATGAGTATTAATCATCACTCTTTCAATTTTTTCCATAAAGTTTATCATTGTTCAGATACCGGAAGTGTAAAAAATGGAATTATAGATATAATATAATTTTAATAGAAATTAGGGAATTCTTCTATTCATTGAAGGTAGACTCTTTTTACTTACTTCTTTTTCTTCCTTATTATTTTTCTCGCCTTTTGGTTTTTTCTCTCTTGGTTTGCTTATTCTTGGTTTTATTGTTCCTATCTTGCTTGCTATCTCAGTTAATTCCTCTTTTTTAGCGGGCTTTCTTTGATAATCTAGTTTCTCGCCTTTATATTTAGGGATTATATTTATTATTGCATGTTTTAGCTCTGCAGAAGTATTTATCTCATAACTTTCGGCTTCTAGTTTGCTTACTATATGTTTTCCTATTCTGTTTGCAAGAGTTAGGGCTTTGTTTTTTATTTGTTTGGTTTCTTCTAAATGCTGTTTTGGGATTAAGATAGTATGTCCTTTTGTGAAAGGATTGATTTCAAGTGCTGCCAGGTAATCTTTATCCTCGTAAATAGCCAGAGAACTTATCTTTTTATTAGCTAGAGCACACATAATACATTCTTTCCCTAGTCCTGAACTATTTTCTCCTGCGCTATCTTCTGAACTTTCGCTTTCTCCTTCTTGCCTAATCATTTTATTTTTTATTAAGAATTCTTCAAGCTCTTGATTAGACATCGGCTCAATATAACTTTTTATTTCTGCCCTTTTTTCTTCTGGGAGGTTTTCTACTTGCTTTAAAATTTGTTCCTTTATTTGCTTAGCTTGTTCATCATTTATTGGCATAAAATATATTAGAAAATCAGGTTAATAAAGGATTTGATTTATATTTTTTGATAATGCCTGTTTAATAGCTTCGGTTTCTTCTTGATTGCAGATTAAACCTGCTAGAACACAGGTATAATCTGGGGCTTTTTTATCTTTAAACCAGAGTAATGGGAGGTTAAAGAGGGTTTGCGAAAGAAAATTACAATCTATTCCTGTTGCTTCTAAAGAAAAACGCATTTCCTTGGGGTGTTTGCAAGGAAGATTTTTTTGAAGATTACAAGGTTTGCATAGTCTGCAACTGCCGCTGCTAAGAAATTTTGTATTAAACTCTTTTTCTAGAATTCGCATTAATTTATCAACTCGACTTTTAAGTATAGAATTTGCTAATTGAACTTTGTTATATTCGGTAGATTTAATATTCTCTAGATTTATTTTTAAAAGAACAATAAATAATCCTTCTTTATTGCAAATATTATAAAAGTCGGGGGATTTTGGAGGGCAAGAATACTTTTTATTATAATTCCTGCATTTTTTGCATAATTCGATAAACTCTTGTCTTTGTAATTTTATTTCTTGTTTTTTAATAAACTTGGAATATAATTCAATAGTCAAATCATTTTTGGGTGTTTTTATTTTAAACTCCATAAAAAATCTAGAATGGGGGAGTATAAATATTTTTGACTTTTTTATTTATATTAAGATAAAAATTATCCGAAAGCTTTTCTTATATCAAGAACTTCAACACTTGAAACTTGGGGTATTTTTTGGAACTCTGCTTCTAGTTTTTCAAGTTCTATCTCATCGTTCCAAGCAAAACTAAGAATTATTGCCTTTAATCCGAAGGCAATCGGTTGTTCTTCAACTCTGACTTGGGTTTTATGCATTGAATTAATAATCTGCTCTGCACTTACTTCTATGGCCTTTAAGTCTACGCTAGGAGACTCTGGCATTAATTTCATTTGTACTGCTGTAAATCCCATAATCTTCTTGGTTTTTTTAGGTTTATAAAGATTTGTTTTATACTTTTGTTTTCATCATTTTTTGTTATTATGCTTTAATTAACAATAGTCTTTAAAAACTCAAAAAATCTGTTTGTAAAAGGAGAACAATATAAAAAAGGGAAGATGATAAACGGAAATTACGAACAAATACTAAAGATGCTCTCGGAAAGCTCGCAATTACCTATAGATGAGATTGAGAGAAGGATAGAGGCTAAGAGAGCCAAGTTATCTGGGCTTATTAGTAAAGAAGGGGCTGCGCAGATTATAGCCTCTGAGCTAGGAATAAGTTTTGATAAGCAAAAGATGAAAATTTCTGGATTACTCAGCGGAATGAGAAGAATTAATCTTGTTGGTAAGATTATAAGATTGAATAAAGTAGCTGAGTATAATAAAAATGGGAGAAGCGGTAAAATTGGAAGTTTTTTAGTTGCAGACGATTCGAGTAATATTAGAGTAGTTTTATGGGATGTTAATCATATTGGTTTAATAGAAAGGGGGGAAGTAAAAGAAGGGGATGTTGTTGAAATTTCTAATGGAGATATAAGAAACGGAGAGATGCACCTCTCAAGTTTTGGAGACATTAAGTTGAGTAATGTTATCCTTGAGAATGTTCAAACTAAGCAAGTATTGCAACAAAAAACTATAGAGAAAATGCAAATGAATGATAATGTAATTTCAAGAGCCTTTATTGTTCAAATTTTCGGGCCAACCTTTTATAGTGTATGTTCTGAATGTAATAAAAAAGTGAATGAAATGGGAGAGTGCGAAATTCATGGAAAGATTATACCTAAAAAAAATGCTATACTCACTTTGATTATAGATGATGGTACTTCAAGTATAAGGGCGGTTCTTTTTTCAGAACAAATAAAAAAATTGACAAATACTCCAGAAATCCCTAGTTCTGAAGAATTTATGCTTCAGAGAGAAAGTCTTTTAGGGAAAGAGGTTTTTATCGGTGGCGGAGTTAGAAAGAACAAGCTTTCCGAGAACCTGGAGATTTTTGTTAATGACATTCATGAAGTAGATTTGGATAAATTAATAGAAGAATTAGAAAAACCCTAATTTGAAAAAACAATAATATAGTTTGTAATAAAATGTTTCACAAGATATATAAATTAAAATATCTCCTTCTTTAAATGGAAACAATTGAAATAAAAGGGTTAGAACTTCTTAACGAATCTGAAAGACAAGTAGTTAATGAAAAAATCAGCAAATACTCTCATAAAATAAAAAACTGGATTAACAATGACTTTTATCTAAGAATTCTAGTAAAAGAGCATAATAAAATTGAAGAAAATAAAAATAAGAGAAAAAAGTATAGTATTGATTTAGAAATCTCTGGGCAAATACCACGAATGAACGCAAGTGCTTTTGATTGGGATTTAAATAAAGCCCTAAATAGTGCTTTCCAAGCTCTGTTGAACGAGATTGAGCACAGGCTTCATGTTAGTGAGAAGAGCTAACTAGGGATATTAAAATAATAAGAGTAGCAAAAATTAAATAATTGTTCTTTTTTAGCCTTTTATGCCTGTATAGCTCAGTTGGTAGAGCATCGCATTCGTAATGCGGGGGTCGCCGGTTCAATCCCGGCTACAGGCTTAATTCGAGAATATTCCTTCAAGAGTCCTTGTAAATATCTCTGAGTGTTCTAAGTCTGCTATTTGTAAATCATTTAGATTATGTTTTTCTTTTTCTAGGGTGGTTATCTTGACTCTTAGCCTTTTAAAAATCTCCTTGGTTCTTCTTCTGCATCTTTCGACAAAAGCATACCTTCTTGCGAGTCTATTCTCGAGTTCAAATTCAATTGTGCTTTTTTGGAAAACCAACTTAAGAATTCTTTTGTAGTTTTCTACACCTAGTTTATCAAAAACATGGGCTTGATCTAGGGTACATCGGCCATATCCTTGCGAAGCCATTAATTCTTTAACTTCTTGATAATAGGTGCTTCCCACTTTTTTTTAAGGGAGGACATATATATAAATTTTTTCCAAGTATCTTTGATATATATAACACAAGAAAATAAACCTTATAAATAAAGAAAGTCCTGTTTTTCTATGGTAACTTTAAAAGAGATAAAAGAAGAGGTTATAGAGGAAAAAGAAGAATCTAAGAAAAAATCCAAAAAAGAAAAAGAAGAAAAAAAAGAAAACAAAATCTCAGATTTGCCTGGAATTGGGCCGGGAACTGTCCAAAAGCTTGAGGATGCGGGTATTTATGATTTAATGGGTGTTGCAGTATTATCGCCTGCCGAACTTGGAGAAATGGCTGGGCTTGGAGAAGCGGTTGCTAGAAAAGCAATCCAAGCAGCAAGAAAAATGATGGACTTGGGTTTTCAAACAGGTTCAGAGTTTTCAGAAAAGAGAAAAGAAATATTTTTTATTGGTACAGGAAGCAAAAATTTAGATAATCTTCTAGGGGGCAAGGGTGTTGAAACTAAATCAATTACAGAGGCTTATGGTGCTTTTGGAAGTGGAAAATCTCAGCTTGGATTTACTTTAGCCATCAGAACTCAATTACCTGTGGAAATGGGTGGAGCTAATGGAAAAGCAGTATTTATTGACACTGAAGGAACCTTCAGACCTGAAAGAATAAGACAAATTGCAACAGGGCTTGGGCTAAATCCGGAAAATGTTTTAAAAAATATATTTGTTGCAAGAGCTTTTAATTCAGACCATCAAATATTATTATTGGATAAGGTTCAAGAGATGATTAAAAATAATGAGCCTATCAAGTTAATTGTAGTCGATTCGCTTACTGCTCATTTTAGAGCTGAATTCTCAGGAAGAGGACAATTAGCAGATAGACAACAAAAATTGAATAAGTATTTACATAATTTAATGAAAATTGCAGAGCAAAATAATCTTGCGATTTATGTTACTAATCAGGTTATGAGTAATCCCGGAATGTTGTTTGGAGATCCTACAACTGCTATTGGCGGGAATATAGTTGGACATGCTTCAACTTATAGAATTTATCTTAGAAAAGGCAAGAAAGGTTCAAGAGTAGCTAAGTTAATTGATTCCCCAAACTTGCCTGATAATGAAACTATTTTCTTTGTAGCTAGCAAGGGCGTTACTGATGAAGAAAGTGGAGAAGATTAACGCCCCTGATATGTAATCTTATTTTAAATTTTGGGATAATTTTTATCCTTTAATTTTTTAATATTGTTGTATTTAGATAGCTTTATATAACCTAAATAAGTTATAATAGTTATGCTTAGCGACAGGGAAAAAGAGGTTCTTAAGTTGAAAAAACAAGGGCTTACTCAGCTAGAAATAGCTAAAAAACTTAATATCTCGCAGCCTGCTGTTTCTAATTTTTATAATAATGCTCTCTGGAAGATAAAAGATGCAGAAGAGATAATTAAATTTAAGAGGGAGATGAAGATAAAATGAAAAAAAGTCTACTTGTTTTTACTATTGTAATTTTGTTTTTTATATTTGCAATAAACTTTGTAAGTGCTGGTTGCGTCGCGGGAATGTCGGGTGGTAACACAACATTAGATCCTTGTTTAATAACAAATTGTACTCAGCTTCAAAACTTGAGCCTAGACTTATTAGGAAATTTTGGCCTTGCAAATAATATAAACTGTTCTGAAACGACATCTTGGAACTCTGCATTAGGATTTTCTCCGATTGGAACTTCTTCAAGTAGCTTTAGAGGAAGCTTGAATGGCCAATATTATAACATTACGGATTTATACATAAAAAGAACTTCTACAAGTTATATTGGATTAATAGGGTATTCAGAATTATCAAGTAATATCTCTAATCTTGGATTGATAAATGTAAATATAAGTGGAGCTTCTTATACTGGAGGGTTAATAGGTTACAATAAGGGAAATATTTCAAATTCTTTTGTTAGTGGCAGAATCGCAGGTCAGAGTTATACTGGTGGATTTGCCGGATTAAGCTTGGGATACATAAAAAATTCTTATTCAATTATAAATGTAACTTCATGGGATTCTGGAGGGGGTTTTGTCGGTTCTCATGGCGGTAATATAAATAATTCTTATTCTACTGGAAGTGTTAACTGCGGTACAAGCGATGACTGCGGGGGTTTTATTGGAGGTAACGGGGGTTCTGTTTTCGATTCTTATTCTACTGCCTCTGCCTTGGCCTCAACATCTTATAGTTATCAAGATTCGGTCGGTGGTTTTGTAGGCTCTCATAATACCGGAACAATAACTAGATGTTATTCTACGGGAAATGCTACCGGATATGAAAGTGTTGGTGGTTTTGTAGGAGACTTAGAATACGATGGAAAAATCAAGGAATCATATGCTACAGGTAATGTTTATTGTGTTAGCAGGGGTTGTGGGGGTTTTGTCGGTTTAGCATATTTAGGAACGAATTTTATTAATAACTCCTTTGCAAGAGGTAATGTTACTGGTGGAGGTAGCTCTGGCTACACAGCTGCTTTTGGAGGAGAGATGCAAGACGTTTATCTTTTTGCATGCTATGCCACTGGAAGAGTTTCTGGAGACTCTGGCGGGGGAGGGTTTAGCGATTATCAAGATTATGCTTGTGCAAATTGCTTCTGGGATAATCAAACAACAAGCAAAACAACTTCCTCTGGAGGAATAGGAAAAACAACCGCACAAATGAAAAATGTTTCAACATATACAAATATATCTAATTCATGGGATTTTGCTTTTAATCCTTACAATGATACTTTAAACAATAATTATTGGGATATCAGTTCAAATGTAAATGATGGTTATCCTGCATTAGTGGGGGTTGGAATGGGTATAGGTATGGGTTTGGTTCCGCCTACAATAAATATAACTTACCCTGTTAATTGGACGAGTTATTTAGATATCACAGAATTAAACTATACTGTTACAGATACAAATGCGATTGATAGTTGTTGGTGGAGTAATTCTTCAGGAATCTGGAATTCTTCAATTGTTTCAGCAGGAACAAACTGGACAGGATTGACAAGTAATGACGGTTGGAATAATTGGAGTGTTTATTGCAATGATACTACCGGGGCAATAGGTAGTAAGTCTGCTACATTTAATAAAGATGTACTAAATCCTAATTTCACAGCAATTGAAAACAAAACATCGGAATATGGTTCTTCATTTAACTATCAAATAAATGCTACAGACGACGGGGCTATTAATTGTTTTACAGTTAATGACACAACTAATTACAATATTAATTGTTCAGGTTACTTGACAAACAACACAAATCTTGCAATTGGTTTATATTGGGTAAACATAACTGTTAATGACACTGTCAATCATCTTATATCGGCTGAAATATTTGTCAATGTTTCAGATACAACCCCTCCTTTATTCAATAACTTAGCAAACCAAACAATCGGACAGTATGATTCATTAGCTTATCAGATAAATGCTACAGACCTTTCAGAAATATCTTGCTATACTGTTAATGATACAACAAATTTTAATATTAATTGTTCGGGTTACTTGACAAATAAAACTGCTTTGGAAGATTATTATTATACGTTTAATATAACTGTAAATGATAGCTATAATAATCTGAACTCGCGGGTTATATCTCTTACAAGAAGCTCAATTCCAAGAATTACACTCGAGATGGTTTATCCTACTGAAAATATTGGAGCTAACTATAGCGAATTGTTTAATATTTCTGTTAATGTTTCATGTTTCGATGGTTATTGCGGAGAGATAAATATAAGTTTGGATCCTATATCTGGGGGAACAATGGTGGAGATTCATGCAGGAAATGCTACTTCAACTTTGGGTTGGGGCTCGTCATCAAATCCAGATCCATTAAATACTTATTTTCATGATGCAAGAATGCAGTCTGTTTATCTTGCTTCTGATTTAAGGGCAGCAGGGCTTTCAACGGGTTCTGTAATTAAACAATTATATATTAATGTTTCTCAAGTTCCAGGACAAGCATTAGGGAATTTTAGAATAAGAATGAATCATACAAACTTAAATACTACATCGAGTGCAATTACTTCTTGGAATACTACAGCATATGGCCCAACAAGTATAGCAACCTCTTCATTTTCAGTAAGTCGTTTGTTCGAATTTAATTTTACGAATAATTTCACATGGGATGGTACAAGTAATATTATTATAGACTTCTCAAGGGATAATAGTGGCTGGACTTCTAATGGTGGTTTGTATGTTGTAACAGGGTTGGCTAACGGGAGATCTCTTGGTGGGCAAAGTGACTCTGGTTATATTTGGCCTTTTGATAGCATGGCTTCAACTCCATATACTCTTGTTCCAAAAATATGGCTTACTTATACGGGCGGCACGGGAGTAAAATCTGGGCTAGTTTCCATGAATACAAGTGCAACCCCATTTTATACAACAACACAAAATCCATATAATGTTACATTGAGCCATGCCCAGACTTCAACAATAACTTGGATTGTTAATGCAACTGGAACAAGTTTATCTCCTAATACTTTTTTTGTATATGCTAATATGACTTCTAATATGACTATAAGTAATATAACTACAAAATGGAATGTTACAATAAGAGATATAGTCTCCCCAACTTTCACAAACCTCTCTAATAAGTCTATAGAATACGGCTCGGCTTTATCTCATACAATAAGCGCATCAGATACATTTGGGGTTTCTTGCTATACGGTTAATGACACAACTAATTTTGCAATGTCTTGTGCTGGTATTTTAACGAATAAAACTTTGCTTAATGTAGGATTACATAACTTAAATATAACAATTAATGATACTTCTAATAACCTTGCTTCTGGTTTAATGTGGGTGAATGTTTCAGATTCTCTTGCTCCGGCGATTAACATAATCTATCCTGCAAACAACACTAATTATATTGTTAATATTTCAACTCTAAATTATACTGTTGCGGATAACTCGAGTATTAGTGGATGTTGGTGGAGTAATTCTTCAGGAATCTGGAATTCTTCAATTGTTTCAGCAGGAATAAACTGGACAGGATTGACAAGCAATGAAGGCTGGAATAATTGGAGTGTTTATTGCAATGATAGTTATAATAATTTGGGAAGTAGAATAAACAGATTCTTTAAGGATACTATTTTACCCGTGTTCAATAATCTCGCAAATCAAACAACAACAGAAGTTTTAGGGTTGGGGTATCAGATAAATGCTACAGATTCTAATAACATAAGTTGTTTTACTGTAAATGACACAACTAATTTCAATGTAAATTGTTCAGGATATTTAAAAAATAATACTCTTCTCGCAGGTAGGACTTATTGGATCAATATTACAATTAATGATACACTAAATAATAGAGTTTCAAATATTATTTTTGTAAATGTTTCTGATAGTAATTTCCCAACTTTTAACAATTTGACAAATCAAACAGTTTTATATGGGAATGCATTTACATATCAGATAAATGCTACAGATGCTTCTGGAATATCTTGCTATACGGTTAATGACACAACTAATTTCAATGTAAATTGTTCAGGATATTTAAAAAATAATACGCTTTTAGCTGTTGGTTTATATAATTTAAATATAACTGTAAATGATACCTTGAATAATCTTGCCTCTAGAACAATTTTTGTTAATGCAACTCCAAGAAACTATCCTCAATTAAGTTTTATATCCCCCACACCAATAGACGGAACAAGTACAACAAATACATCTATTCAAATAAATACCTCAATTGTAGGGTCGCATGGGCTTACAAATATAATTTATAATTGGAATGGGGTAAATTATACTTTCTATGAAAACTCTCTGGTTTTGATGTATAATTTTGATAATATTTCCTCTCTTGGAGAGAATGTAACTCATGTGAAGGATGCAAGTATTAATGGAAATAATGGAACTTTAAGTGGGGCAGTAATAAACTCCACCTCTGGAAAATATGGAATGGGTGCTTTTTTCGATGGAATCAACGACGTCATTAGTGTTGCAGATTCAAATTCTCTAGATTTAACTACAAGAGGCACTATTTCTTTATGGGCAAAGAGAAACTCACTCAAGAGTTATCAGATGTATGTTACAAAGGCAACTCCTGGTTCGACAAGTACAGGTTATCAATTAATGGATTATGCGACAACAGGAAGAATTACTTTTAGATGGTCAACAGACCTTGCAGAAACCATAATATCAAAAAATAACCTTTCCGTAGGTAATTGGAGCCATTTGGCTGTAACTTATAATGGAAGCCAATTAAGGATTTATATTGATGGTGTTTTGGATAATAGCACGGCCTATTCTACGAATGCAGTTGCCAACACCGAATTATTGAGGGTTGGGGCGAGAAGCGACGGTTATTATTTTAACGGTTCAATTGATGAAGTAAGAATTTGGAATAGAAGTTTAAGCGCTGAAGAAATTTATGAGCAGTATGTTTCTAATTTGCAAAAATTTAATTCTACTCAATGGTATTTTTATGCAAATCAGAGCAAAAATTCAACTGCTGGATTAGATTTGGGGACATATTCTTATCAGCTTTTTGCATCTGATTCAATTGGATTTTCAAATTCAACAGAACAAAGAACAATTATTATAAGAAATGCCAATCCGGCTATAAGTATTGTTTATCCTTTAAATGGCACAAGTTATGCAACCAATATTTCTGTTTTGAATTATAGTGTTTCTTCAAATGAGAATATTAGTGCCTGTTGGTATTCAGTTAATAATGCAGAAACAAATTCATCTATTTTTTCTGCAGGAATAAACTGGACCGGATTAACAAGTAATGAGGGCTGGAATAATTGGACAGTTTATTGTAATGATAGTCTTAATAATATTGGAAATGGTGTTTCTTCATTTTATAAAGATACTTTTACACCAAATGTAACTTTGAATTCGCCGTCCGATGCATATAGTTTGGGAACTTCAAATTCGGTTAATGTTTCCTTTAACTGCTCTTCTGCAGATAATTTGGCTTTGAAAAATATTAGTTTATACCTAACTAATAATTCTAATGGCAATTTTACCTTTAATAGAACTACCAACATAAATGGAACAATAAACACAACAAACTGGACTTTAACTTTGGGAATAGGGACTTATACTTGGAATTGTTTTGTCTCGGATAGCTTAGGAAATTCAAATTTTTCGATTAACAGAACAATAACAATAGGCTTTTCAGATTCTACTCTTCCTGTAGTAAACATAACTTATCCTATTAATGGAACGGGCTATGGTAGTATAACTACACTTAATTATAGCGTTAGTGACGATGTTGCCTTGAGTGCTTGTTGGTATTCAAATAATTCTGGTATAAATAATTATTCGATACAATCGGCAGGACAAAATTTTACCGGATTAACTAGTATATCGGGCTGGAATAATTGGATAGTTTATTGCAATGACACCAGTAATAATATAGGAAGTAACTTGATTAGTTTTAACATGGATAACGTTGCTCCAAATTTAACTTTAAACTCACCGGCTTTAAATTATGCTGCTACAATAACAAGCTCGACAACTAATGTTTCCTTTAACTGCTCTTCTGCAGATAATTTTGCCTTAAAGAATATCAGCCTATATATAACTAATAGCTCTAATGGCAATTTTATACTTAATAAAACAACAAATATAACTGGAACACTTAATTCAACTAATTGGACATTAGCCTTGGGGGTTGGAAATTATACTTGGAATTGTCTTGCTTTTGATAGTCTAGGAAATTCAAATTGGAGTACAAATAGAACAATAATATTACAATCGAATATTGCCCCTAACATAACTTTAAATTATCCTACAAACAATTCTCATCTGAACAATAGAATATCAATATTGCTTAATGCAACTGCTTCAGACAATAATGGCAATTTAGATAATTTCACTGTCTGGTTTTATGGGGGATATCCAAATGGAACTTATTCTTTGATTAATATAACTTATAATATCACAAATGGCACTCAAGTAACTTACAACTGGAGTTTAGGAAGTTCTGGAAGATATAATTGGACGGTTATTGCAAGCGATGGAAAAGCAAATTCTACAAATTATTTCTTTTATTTTAACTTGACTAATTTTTCCATTTCTTGTGAAGCCGGAGGTTCGTATCAACAAGGGGCTCTTGTCTTGGTTCAAGGAACAATTTTAAATGAAAGTGTTGTTGTTCCAAATTATGCTGTTAATTTAAGCATCTATGATTCAAATAATAATTTAGACGCTAATCAAAATTTAACAACTGCAAGTGATGGTGGATTTGAAACAAGCTTTGCGAATCTTTCTGTGGGAAGTTATGTTTTAAATGCAACTTCAACATATAAGGGATATAATGAGACTTGCCAAGATACTTTTTCCATAGGAGGGCCTGCTTCTTTTGTTTTGGATAAAATATTGAGTATCCATAATATGACAAATACCTCGATAATTTATAATTTTACTTTAAGAGTAATAAATAAGGGTTTAAGTGATGCAACTTCAACAATTTTAACTGACTCAGACTCAACAGATTCTCCTTACAATTTAGAAAATATTTCTGCAAATTCTTCCTCTACTAGAAGTTATATTAAGTTGTATGAGAGAAATTCATCTACGTATAATATTAGCATTGCGATTGCAAGAGTGAATGCAACTAATTCTTACTCTGGAAATCAAGTTTCTGCAAATTCTTCTGAGATTATTTTAATTATTCCTGCTGCTGAAACAGAACAGCAGTTGACTTTAACTAAAAATGCATATTATAATTCTGAAAATTCAACTTCTGTTAATTATACAATATCTCTAGAAATTGTAAATTCCGGTGGAGAAGATTTAACAAATATAACTTTAATAGATTCTGATTTAGAATTAACTACAACGACTAACCTAAACAGAACCCAAAATTATACTTATTTAAGTTCTATTATTATAGATAAAGCGGCTTCAAATGCAAATAAATTATTCGTAAAGGCAACAGCGACAGTTAATTCTATTACTTATTCTTCAAACCAAATCAATGTAAGAATTCCCGGATATGGGGGGCCTGCCGATGCTATTGTAAATGCGCCTGCATCTGTAACCGCCTCAACAAGTTTTAATACAATAATTACTATTGAGAATAAAAATTCAGACGTAGGGCAAGATTTTGTCATTGATTATTGGATTACTAATGAAAATGAGAATACAAATTATACTTCTGGGCAACAAACAATATATGTATCTGCTAATGGGAACTCTTATTTAACGGCTACTTTAACTTCTCCAAGTTCTTCTGGAAATTATAGATTTAGAGGATTAGTCTCTTGGGCAGGAGGTACAGCTACAGCTTATGATAGTTTTGTGGTTAGTTCTTCTGTTACAGATAACACGGGAGGATCAAGCGGTTCTACAGGAGGTTCTGGTGGAAGCAATCTTCTTGGAAATGTTATTAAGGATAATATTGTTTGCAACCCCCCTTATATAAGATATGGGGCCGAATGCTGTTTAGATAAGAACAATAATAGCATATGCGATAGTGATGAAGATATTAGCACAAATATAAAAGATGAAAGCAAAAATCAAAATGTAGAATTAAAAGATAATTCTAGCGTTATAACCAAAACAAAGGATATCTTTGGGAATACTTTCAACCATATTTTTAGGGGGGTTAAGGGAATCTCTTCTAAAGGAGAGAATTTAGCAATACTTTTAATTTTATTATTAATTATTCTTATTTATAAGATGAGAATTAAAGTTTACTCTTTAATTAAAAATATAATTTTTGAAGTTAGAAGAATTTTCAATAAAGGTTCTAAAAATAGATTAAGTCGTCTAACTGGCACAAAAGTCTATTCTGAAGATGGCAACTTTATTGGAAAAGTCGAGGAAATTTACTTGGAAGATAAGATTCCAAAAATTTATGGTTGGCTTATTAGAGTTGATAAAAGAATAAGCAAGAAGATAGGAAAGAAACTTATCTTGATAAAGCAAGATGCAGTTTATTCTATAAAAGATGTTATTATTCTTAAAAGTAGTATAGAAAACTATTTAGACGATTTTAGCAAGGGCCTTCAAAATTTAGATAAACCTAAGATTTCCTGAGCAGAAATTTTCTACTGAACGCCCCCACGAGGATTTGAACCTCGGTCACAACCTCCGCAAGGTCGTATTCTATCCGGGCTGAACTATAAGGGCTTACTTATTTATTATTATTCTTGACTTTATAAAAGTTTAAAAGCTTAAGCTATCTTTGAAAATTGAGGTAAGAGATGTTAAGTTTGATAAAAGAGGCAATTGTTAATCTTGATAATAGTTCTAATAGTGAGAAAATAAAACCTGTTAAACTTGAAGAGAAGGATATTATTGCGGATTTGCATATTCACTCAAGATTCTCGCGAGCAACTAGTAAAAATCTTAGTATTGATAATTTGGCTAAGTGGGCGAGAATTAAAGGGATAAATTTGTTAGGTACAGGAGATATCTCTCATGAAGAATGGCTTGCAGAGATTAAAACTAAACTTGTTGAGAATAAAGAAACAGGAATATTGTGGTATGAGTTTGAAGATAAAACTAAGTTTCCTTTTATTTTAACAGGCGAGATAAGTTTGGTGTTCACAAGTCTTGGAAAAGGCAGACGCGTCCACTTAGTTTATCTTGTTCCAAGTCTAGAAACGAATTCTAAAATAAATAAGTATTTGGATAGCTTGGGAAGGCGCGATTACGATGGCAGGCCTATTTTTTCAGTATCTTGCGAGGAATTTACTCGAGTTTTAAAAGAAATAGATTCAAGAATAGAAATAATTCCTGCTCATGTTTGGACTCCGTGGTTTGGGGTTTTTGGAAGCGAGAGCGGGTTTAATAGTCTTAAGGATGCATTTGCAAGCCAATTTGGAAATATTCATGCGATTGAAACAGGAATGTCTAGTGATCCTGAGATGAATTGGAAATTAAAAGAACTTGGAGACAAAGCCATTATAAGTTTTTCAGATTCGCATAGCTTTTGGCCTTGGAGACTGGGAAGGGAAGCAACTATTTTCAAGTCTGATGGATTAGAAAACTTTAGTTACAACGAACTTATTAAACAAATCAGAGAAAAAACTTTTAAATCAACTATTGAAACAGAGCCCGGCTATGGAAAATATCATTTTGATGGGCACAGAAATTGTGGTTTCTCTTGTGCTCCTGCTAAAACTCGCGAGTTGAAAGGTATTTGTCCTGTCTGTAGCAAGCCTCTTGTTATAGGGGTTGAAAATAGAGTAGAAGAGCTTGCAAACAATACCGGAATTCCTAATAATGCCCGGGCCTTTTTCAAAATTTTGCCTTTACACGAATTAATTGCTTTTTTTATTAAGAGTAAAGTAGAAAACAAGAAAACCTGGGAGATTTATAATAAACTTATTGAAAAATTTGGTAATGAATTTAATATTTTGCTTAAAGTAGATAAAAATGTTTTGGCTTCTGAACTGGCCAAGGATAAACTAGAGAAACTCGCGGATTTAATTATTGATAATAGGATAGCAAATCTTAAAGTCAAACCAGGTTTTGACGGAGAGTATGGGGTTTTGGTTGAAAAGAATTCAGAGAACCAAAAGACATTGATTTAGATAATTACTTCTTTTGATAGACGAAATTACAGCTTGAACAATATTTTTTCTTTGACAAATCCTCGATTTTATCTATTACCTGATTAAGCGTAAACTCATCTTTCTTTGGATCTTTACTTTTTACTTTTGCCAAATATTTGCCTGCAGCTATGTATGAAAAATTAATGTTTGTGCCTTTTGAAGCTTCAAGAATTATGTTTTTTATTATATTTATTCCAGCCGGGTCTTTGCTTGTCAAAGAGAATTCTCGATTGATAATAGTTTCTTTAGTTTTATTTTCTTTTTCTCTTAATATCTTACATATCTTCTCTGCATTTTCTTTTGCAAAATATTTTTCTACATTTTTGGGATTTTCTTTACAGCTATCAAAAACATCTACAATAGAATTTTCCTTTTCTTTTATTTCATTAATAACTGCTTCAGCTTTATCTCCTAAAAGGGTTCTAACAAGTGCAGAATAGCTTTTTTCTTTTTTGTAGTATTCATTAAATTCATTTCTTTCTGTGGTTTTTACTCTTCTTAAGGATAACTCTATAGAATTTTGATGAATTTTAAGAACTTTACAAACTATTTTCTTGCCCGGAAATACAAAATCTCTTATATTCCTGATTCTTCCGGGAGCTATTTCTGGAAAAGTAATTGCACCATCTATGTTGTAGCCTTCTATCTTAACAAATACGCTTGTGCCTAGAATTTTTTCTACATTACAAAGAACTAATTGTCCTTCTTCAATATTATTTTTTACCATGTTTATAGGGGGTTTAGAAGACTTTTAAATATTAGTATTTTAAGATTTTATTAAAAGAATTAATTAAGAACTTCTATTCTGCTTGCCTTAAGTTCTGCTTTTCCGGCTTTTGGCTCTGCTATAACAGCATTGCAAATCAAACATTTTACTTTTGTAGTTGCTCCTTCGAACATTACCTGTTCGTTTTTGCATGCTTGACATCTAACCTTTATGAATCTTAATTTTGCCATAAAAACAAGGGGTTTAGGGGGTTTTTAAAACTTCTGATTAAGAGAATTAACACTTAATAACTTCAATATCAAGTTTCTTTTTAACTAAGTCTATGAAGGCTTCTTCTTTATCTTTGCCAATAATGCAGCCGGCTGCAAGTTTATGCCCGCCTGATTCTCCACCAATTAACTCAGTAATAGAATCCATAATTTCTTTTAGATTTTTGCTGTCATCTATCTTCTCACGGCCGCAAATTCTTGAAGAGACTTTTATTTTATCTTGATTATAAGCCATAGTAATTATTATTGTTCCTTCTTCATACAATGCAGACATGGATAAAATGCTGGCTACTGTGCCTATAATTGTGTCTTGAATTTTATCTTTGGCATTAATAATCATGTATTGCTTGCCCTGTATTTTTGGATTAGTATTAACATGATTTAGAGCTTCTATCAGGCTTTGTTTGTATTTTATATAAACGGTTTCTGCTTGCTTTCTTGCATTTTCATTTCCCATGCAAAATAATAATGCAACATTAGACTCGCCCATTCTTGAACAAGCATTTACTAACGCAGACATTTCTCGCGCATCCTCAAGCCTGTTAAAGAATTTTATTAAGAATAGGTTGCCTATGAACTCAGACATTTTTTCATGATTAGGCATTTTAAGAGCAATTGCAGTAACAAGTCTTTGCATTTCATCCTCATTTAATTCCATTAAAGACTTATATCCTTTTGCTGTAAATTCTATTCCTGCTTCTCTTAATAAGGCACAAGCTCCTGTACAATCGCCTGTAACTCCCGGGATATAGGGATTAGAGCAATATTCTAGGGCTTTGTTTAAGGGTCTTGTAGAAGGATATAGAAGAATTCCTTTTTTTATGGTTAAGTCTGCATCTTTCAAGATGGTATTTACTAGGGGGCCTACTTTTTTATCCATTAAATCTCCAACCATGCCTATTATTGCTAAATTGGCGAGGCTTGAATCTTTTTTTACTAATTCTCGACAAACCAAATAAGTTAAGCAAGCTCCTGACATTTCTTCGCCATCAGCATATAAATGAGGGTTAATTACTTGTAGGTTCCAAGGCATTGTGTAACGGAGATCTATTTCATGATGATCTATTATAAAAACAAGAGTTTCGAGCTTGGATAACTCTTCCAGATGACTGGAAGCTAAGTCTGTAAATACAATAACCCTATTTTTAGGTAATTGAGAAATAAATTCTGAATCGAGACTTTTAATTATTTTTATTGAAAAATTTTTATCAAGTTTTTTAAGTGCTTTTCCCAATATTGCTGCAGAAGTAATTCCGTCTGCATCAAAATGACTTACTAGAAGTATTTCTTTGTTCCTTGTCTTCTCTAAAAAGTCATTAGCGAATAATTTTATTTTTTCTAACATCGTTCCTCTTTACTTAAACGATAACTTTTAGAAAATTGTGTTAATAAATATTGTTGTTTTATTTTTGCTACATTAAAGTTAATATAAAAATTTTCAGAATTAACTATTTCTTTGAATAATCTTCTACTTTTTTTAGCTTTGCTTTGCTTAAAATTACTGATCTTCCTGCTCTTTTATCGCCATGATTCTTTCCTAAATGCTTTTCCAAGTTTTCTACTTTGTTTGTAAGATTTTTTAAGTCGGGATTTTCATATTTTCCTGCTTCTTTTAATACTTCACCTATACTAAATCCATAAATTTTTGTTTTTGGAATACCATAATTGTCTCTTAAGATTAAACCTATCTTCTCTGCTGTTAATTCTGGTTGTTTTTCAACTAGTTTTAGGATTATTTCTTTTATTTCTTGTTCAGTATATTTCAACCATATTGGTTTTTTCAATGTATTTTTTGCTGTCATGTTATGTAATAGCTTAAATTTGGGGGTTTTTAAGGGTTTTGTTTTTGAGATTTCTTTATAATTTGGAGGGTAGGAAACTTTTATAAATCACTCGATCGCTATTTTATTAGCTTTGGCTATTTTAGCCCCATCGTCCAGCGGTCAAGGATACGAGCCTTTGGAGCTTGTGACCCCGGTTCGAATCCGGGTGGGGCTATTTAGAATGAAAGATAAAATTACACCTCAATGTTTTGTAGATACTCAAAGAAGAGTTCTCGAACCTAGAATTGAAGAAATTTGTGAATTAATCGAAGCCAGCCCATTTAGAGATAAGATAAAATATCTTTTAGAACATCAAAATTTGGCTACCGAAGCTTTAAAGACAGCTCAATCTTTTTCAGGTTATTCTAATTGCGGGGGTACTTGTTTATTTCTTATTGGAGAAGTTTCTCAACCAACACAAGCTACTTACGAAGAGGTTCAAGCTATAGATTCGGGTTCTGAAATTTTTCTTCCTTATTCAAATATTCCCTTGGTAATTAGAGAAGAGATTGCCCTTTTCGATAAGCAAGAGGCTAGAAAGGTTCCTGGAATGGTGGCTCTTAAAATTAGAATTGATTCTCCTAGAGACTATCACGCAGGGGTTTATCTTGGTAGCCTTGGAGATTTAGATTTGTTTTTTACTAAACATGGTTGCGATGGTAGATTTGGTCCTGAAACTGGAGAAGAATTGGGACATGGTCGTTTTTTATTGCCTAAATTTTTAAGAGCTAGAGCGAGTTAATTTTCTAGCTCTTTTTATTAGATAATTTTATTCGCCCTTTTTGTATCTTCCACGAGACTCAACTTTCTTTAGTTGAGC